>JAFVFM010000297.1 GCA_017475415.1 Solobacterium sp. | reverse complement strand
TAGAACAAATAGTATACAAAGAAGTAACACCAAATTTACTACTATCTGTTAATACGATGACTTCCCTACTGATTTCTATTTCTGCCTTTTTCATATTCGCTTCTAAATCAGCTACATTAGAAATTCCCTTATTCGTAATTCCATTACAAGAAATAAAACATTTATCTGCATTCAAATCCCGCATTTGCATTATGGCTTGCGTACTGGCTGTAGATAATACTTTACGATCTAAGATTCCCCCAATAGAAATAACATTCATGTTATAACGTAAGGCTTCATTCAGCACCAATAAATTATTCGTAATGATGGTTAAATTTCTTTTATCCTTTAAGTAGCGCACCATATGTGCAACTGTTGTACCCGAGGCTAAGGCAATGATTTCATTATCCTCAACTAGCTCACTTGCAGCACGCGCAATCTTATCTTTGTTGTAATCAAATTTGAATAAGGAAGAATGTTCTTGATTATCCTCTTTATAATTTTCTGCTTTACGTATGCCACCATATGTTTTTTCTACTATACCTTTAGCGATTAATTCTTCTACATCCCTACGCATCGTAGAAAGAGATACATCAAAATGCTCGCACAATTCTTCATACGTGCATACATCATAGGATAGTATATATTCTGCAATACTATTAATTCTTTTTAATGTCATAACCTGCCCCCATTTCTTACAAAAACATTATCATATGTATCGCAAATCATTTCAACACTTATCCATAAACAGACATAATTAACAATTTGTTGAACAACTTTTGAATGTACACTCAAGAAAAATAGTCATATAAATGAAAAAATAATCATATAGACATATTCAAAAAAAACTGCAAATTCATTACAATGAACTTAACAAAGTTAATTTTTGGTAAAAAGGAGGAATTATCATGCCAAATGTTAAAGACGTAACTCGTGAATCATGGATTCTAAGCACTTTTCCAGAATGGGGAACCTACCTCAATGAAGAAATTGAAGATGCTAAGGTAGAACCAGGTAAGTTCATGATGTGGTGGCTAGGCAATACAGGTATTTGGGTAAAATCAGAAGGTAATACAAATATCATGGTTGACCTATGGGCTTCAACAGGTAAGAAAACACACTATAACGATGACGGTTCAATTAAGAAAATCGACCCTGATCATCAAATGGCTAGAATGTCAGGTGCTACACAAATGCAACCAAACTTACGTGCTATTCCTTGTGTACTTGATCCATTTAAAATCAAGAATTTAGATGCTTTATTAGCTTCTCATACACACTCTGACCACATTGATATTAATGTTGCTGCTGCTATTCTACAAAATGTAGAAAAAGAAATACCATTCATTGGTCCTAAATTCGCAACAGACTTATGGAAGTCATGGGGTGTACCTGAAGAAAGACTTGTAACCGTTAAGCCTGGTGATGTTGTAGAAGTTGGCGATATCAAGATTCACGCTGTTGAATCAGTAGACCGTACAATTCTCATCACAGCACCTCCAAAGGGAAATATCAAAGGCCTACCATGCGATGATATGGATGAACGTGCAGTTTCTTATATTATTGAAACTCCTGCTGGAACAATTTACCACAGTGGTGACTCTCACTTCGGTAACATGTACGCAAAACATGGTAATGAATATAATATTGACGTTGCCTTTGGTTCATATGGCGAAAACCCACGTGGTATTACAGATAAGATGACAAGTAGCGATATTCTCCGTATGGCAGAAAACCTCAATTGTAAAGTCATTATCCCTTACCACCATGATTTATGGACAAACTTCCAAGCAGACACTAAGGAAATTCTTGTTCTATGGTATATGCGTAAGAATAGATTACAATACAAATTCAAACCATTCATTTGGGAAGTTGGTGGACACTTCACCTATCCAGATGATAAAGACCGTATCGAATATCACCACTACCGTGGCTTCGATGATGTCTTCTCTGAAGAAATTAATCTTCCATTCCCAGCATTCCTCTAAGATCTACATCCTAGACAAAGCAAACCTACCGATTCATTCGGTAGGTTTTTTTTATGAGCAGCCAGAATGAAAAAAACTAGAAGAGCAGTATCCTAATGATGAAAACACTTCAGAGGAATGACTCATAAAAACCGGAGAAATAATAAAGCGTCGCAATCAGAAATAGAAAGAGCGTATCACACGCTCACTTTTTTACCCTCTTTTGGCTGGTTCAACCTTGATAATTTCTAAATGATATTCTTCTTCTAAATAATCCATTATTTCTTCATTTGCTTCGACATCGGTAATTAATGTATGGATATCACTATAATCTGAATATTGGAAGGAAAAAGATAAACCAACTTTTGTATGATCACAAAGTAAGACTCTTTTTCCCTTTGTACGTTGTAACATACAATGATTTACTTTTGTTTCTTTCATATAGCCAGTCGTCACAGCTTCTTTATCTAAGCCACTACAACCAATAAAACATTTATCTGCGGTAATGGAATTTAATGTCGCTATTGCGATATCACCGGTAATAGACTTTTTGGGAAAACGTACTTCACCACCTGTAAATAATATTGTTACATTGGGATCTGGATCATAATTAATAGCCCTAGCATTATTGGTGATAATCGTAACATTCTTATAACGAATATAATTAATTAACATTAATGCAGTCATCGATGAATTAATAAAAATCACATCTCCATCTTCTACCATTAATGCTGCTCTTTTAGCGATACCTTTCATATAGCGATTACGTTCATATGTTGCTTCATCTTCATCAATAAATGCCTGTAATAAAGCCGCTCCACCATATGTTCTTTCTATTGCACCCTTATCTTCCCAATATTGTAAATCCCTTCTTATGGTGACTGGTGAAACATGAAAAGTATTCACTAAATCCTCCACAGACATGAAGTTATTCTCTTGAATGGCCTTCATGATATCTTCTCTTCTTTGATCAACTATATTTTTACTAACCTTCATGATACCTATATCGTAGCACTTAAGATTCTTTTTGTGCCAAGTGTCCCATGCGAATCCAATGTCCTTGATAATAATAAGCTAAATATATTAGCGAGGTAATTATCCATGATAGTGGATAACAAAGTAATGTATCAAATATTGTTTGTGAAGGATAAAATAGAATCCAAGCAATACGCAATGCCCCTACCCCAGTTAAGGTAATAAACATAGGCATAACCGTATCCCCACAGGCACGCATTCCTTGTGAAAAGATTTCCACAAAACAAAAGGCTGACCAAAATGGACAAAGGAAACGTAATATTTGCATAC
>JAFVFM010000296.1 GCA_017475415.1 Solobacterium sp. | reverse complement strand
TCTATTACATTTAATAATATTCCTACTAACAAACCAAAACCTGCTAAATGAGATAATAATTTATTCATGTTCTAACCACTCCTGCAACTTTCTAACCGCCTTACCTCGATGAGAGATTGCATTCTTTTCTTCATCTTTCATTTCGGCCATTGTTTTACCTAATGGTGGATAATAAAAAATTGGATCATAACCAAAGCCATGATTACCATTCGCTTCCATTGCGATTTCCCCTTCTACATTTTCTTCAAAGATGATGGCTTCTTTATTTTCTTGAACAATAGCGATGCAGCATACATAACGACAAGTTCGATTATTTATTCCATCCATCAAACGAAGAACTTCTTGGTTTTTTATGGTATATGGTGTATCCTCCCCTAACCAACGCGAGGAATATACACCTGGCTTTCCATCTAAATAATCTATTTCCAACCCCGAATCATCCGCAATAGCCATTACATGATATTTATCAGCTATCGATTTAGCTTTAATATATGCATTTTCTCGGAAGGTTTTTCCAGTTTCTTCGATTTCTACTTCTTCATCAAAATCCAATAAAGATTTAACTAAATATCCTTTTGGTTCTAGCATCTCCTTGAATTCCTTGATTTTCCCTTTATTTTTACTTGCAATAATAATTTCCATATCTTTCTCTTTCTATTTTTTATTTATAGCACCATTATCTATACTTGCATGTTTTCCATTTTATCATATAATGAATGAGCGTGATTGGGATATAGCCAAGCGGTAAGGCAGCTGGCTCTGAACCAGCCATTCGGGAGTTCGAATCTCTCTATCCCAGCTAAATGGTAGGAAACTGCCATTTTTTATTTCATTTAGCGAGAAAACTACTATAATATACTAGTGGAAATGGAGAAAAGAATATGTCACGCTTAGTTGGTACAGTTTCTAGAGGACTACGAGCGCCTATCGTTAAACAAGGTGATGATTTAGCTAACATTGTTGTAAATACTGTTCTTGAAGCAGAAAAGAATCATGAATTAACGATTCAAGATAGAGATATCGTAGCTGTAACAGAATCTATATTAGCACGTTCGCAAGGTAATTATTGTTCAATAGAGAATATTGCTGAAGATATTAAAGAAAAAATCGGTAGTGATACTTTTGGGATTATCTTCCCTATTCTTAGCCGTAATCGCTTTTCTATCTGTTTAAAAGGTATGGCAAAAGCTGCTAAGAAAATTTATATGCAATTATCTTATCCTTCTGATGAAGTAGGTAATCACCTATTTGTGGATGAGTTATTAGATAATTCAACAGTTAATCCCTATTCTGATATATTAACGCAAGAAGAATTCGAACATCATTTTGGTAAATCAAAAAATCCATTTACTGGTGTGAATTATGTAGATTATTACCGTGAATTAATTGAAGCAGAAGGTTGCGAAGTAGAATTTATCTTTGCAAATCAACCAACAGCTATTTTAGAGTATACAAAATATGTATTGAATTGTGATATTCATACACGTAAACGCACAAAAGCGAAATTACTCAAAGCAGGAGCAAAAGTTGTTTGTTCAATGGATGATATCATGACACATTCTATCAATGGCAGTGGATATAACCAAGAATATGGGCTATTGGGCTCAAATAAAGCCACTGAGGATACTGTTAAGTTATTCCCTATTCATGCCCAAGAATTCGTTATAGATGTCCAAAATAAACTTAAAGAACAAACGAATAAGACTGTAGAAGTAATGGTATATGGTGATGGTGCATTTAAGGATCCTGTTGGACAAATCTGGGAATTGGCTGATCCAATTGTTTCTCCCGGTTATACAAAAGGACTAGAAGGTACACCAAATGAAATTAAATTGAAATATTTAGCAGATAATACCTACAAAGACTTACAAGGTGAAGAGCTAAAAGAAGCTATACAACAATCCATTAAAGACAAAGAAGAAAGCTTAGTTGGAAATATGACTTCTGAAGGAACAACACCGAGAAGACTAACGGATTTAATTGGATCACTATGTGATTTAACAAGTGGGAGTGGTGATAAAGGAACACCATTCATTTA
>JAFVFM010000295.1 GCA_017475415.1 Solobacterium sp. | reverse complement strand
GAAGGAAGTGATTCGTTGGGGCGTAGACAGAGTGAAAATTGCCTTAGATTATTTCGATCCTTCTATTACTCGGATAAGTTCATGGGCTACTGGTTATCGCAATTTTGAAAAGGCCTTATTATTCGCCTTACTTGAACCACATGATGAATTAAAGCAACTACAAGATGCGCAAAATTTCACGAAATTAATGATTACTTTAGAGAATCTAAAAACAATGCCATTCTCAGATATATGGGATCAATATTGTTTAGCTTGTAATAAACCTTTAGATAAAGACTTCTATGCTTATGTAGAAAAATATGAAAAAGAAGTATTAATGAAAAGAGGTTAATTATGGAAACAACATTGAAGAAACAATTTATTAAATTATGCAGTGATGGTTTTAGAGAAGGTTGGCATGAACGTAACGGTGGTAATCTTTCCTATCGCATGAAGGAAGAAGAGATTGAAGAAGTAAAAGCCTTATTTCATGAAGAAAAAGAGTGGCAACCAATAGGTGCAGAAGTTCCCAATTTAGCGAATGCATATTTCATGGTTACTGGTAGTGGTAAATATTTTAGAAATGTAGAATTAGATTTTGAAAGTAATGTATGCATCATTAAGCTAGATGAAAAAGGTGAAAAGTATAAGATCGTTTATGGCTTAGTAAATGGAGGTAGGCCAACAAGCGAATTACCTTCTCATTTATTGAATTTATCGGTAATCAAAAAAAGAGATGAAGAATTAAGAATTGTTTATCACGCTCATCCAGCAAATATTGTCGCCCTTACTTTTGTCTTACCTTTGGATGATGTCATCTTTACAAGGGAAATATGGGAAATGGAAACAGAATGACCGGTTGTTTTTCCTAAAGGAATAGGGGTAGTGCCATGGATGGTTCCTGGTGGAAAAGAAATCGGTATAGAAACAGCGAAGATTATGGAAGATAGGGATGTAGCTGTTTGGGCACATCATGGTATGTTTGTCTGTGGGCATGATTTTGATGAAGCATTTGGTTTAATGCATACAGTAGAAAAATCTGCTGAGATATTAGTAAAAGTGATGTCGATGAGTGATACAAAAAGACAAACGATTACACCGCAAAACTTCAACGATTTACAAGAACCATTTCATATTGAATTAGATGAAAAATATCTATATGAAAAAAAGAGTAATAAGATAGGTGAAAAATGAAATACTATTTAGCGATTGATATTGGTGCTTCTAGTGGTAGGCATATTGTAGGTTATCAAGAAGATGGAGAAGTCAAAACGATCGAAGTCTATCGTTTTAAAAATGGTGTGCAAGAAGAAAATGGACATTTAATTTGGGATATCGAACATTTATTTCATGAAGTAAAAAAAGGTATAGATCTTGCGCGTAAAGAATATAAATTAGAATCCTTATCGATAGATACATGGGGTGTGGATTATGTATTAATGAAGAATGATGAAGAAATTTATCCTGTTTATGCTTATAGGGATCATCGTACAGAAAAGACGATAGGAGATGTGCATGCGATTATACCATTTTATGAATTATATGAACGTACTGGTTGCCAATTCCAATTGTTCAATTCCATTTATCAACTCTATGATGATTTACAAACAGGTAGATTAAAGGAAGCGACTGATTTCTTGATGATACCAGAATATTTGATGTATAAGTTAACAGGCAACAAAAAGAAAGAATTCACGAATGCTACAACAACAGGCTTAATTCATCATGAAACATTAGAATTTGATCAAGAAATCATTGAGAGATTAAAACTCCCTAAACATTTATTTACCAAATTAGATAAGCCTGGCGTAAAGGTAGGTGAATATGAAGGAATAGATGTTATATTCTGTGCTACACATGATACAGCTAGTGCTGTAGAAGGGATACCAATGGAAGGTAGTGAAGCCTATATTTCTAGTGGTACCTGGTCTCTTTTAGGAGTTAAAACAGATGCTGTAATTACAGATAAGAAAAGCTTAATTGCCAATTATTCCAATGAAGGTGGAGTAGGTTATAATCGCTACCAAAAGAATATTATGGGTATTTGGATTGTGAATGAGCTACAAAAAGAACTATGTCCTAATGAAGAGATTCAAGATATTGTAAAGAAGGCAGAAAGTAGTTCTTTTCATGAAACATTAGATGCGAATCATGAATATTTATTAGCTCCTTCTAGTATGAAAGAAGCGTTTGATTGCTTATTAGAAAATAAACCACAGGATAAATATGATTACTTCCGTTGTGCTTATTTATCTTTAGCTTTATCTTATCAAAAAGCGATTGAAGAATTAGAAGAGAATACACATAGGAACTATACAAAAATATATATTGTGGGTGGTGGGGCAAAGAATCAATTTCTAAATGAATTGACGGCTATTGCTACAAAGAAGGAAATAATCGCTTTGCCAATAGAAGCGACAGCTTTAGGTAATTTGAAAATACAAATGGAGAAAACATATGCAAGCAATTAATTTAAAGGTAGACCAATTAAAGAATCCACTAGGCTTAGAAAACAACCAACCTAGAATTAGTTGGACGTGTTTCGGTGGCCTTAAACAAACAGCTTATCGTTATCAAATTCTTGTAAATGATGAAAATGTATACCAATCAGAAAAGATAATGAGCGATGAGATGTCTTTTCTCTTACCGATTATAGGTAAGGATAGAGATAGAGTGGAAGTCATTTTGAATCTGTTTGATGAAAAGGATGAAGAAGGTGAAGAAAGTAAATGCACTTTTGAAATGGGTATTCATCATTGGGAGGCGAAATGGATTAATCCAGAATTGAATCTTTCAAAAGAAAGAATGCCAGCGTCCTATTTGAAAAAAGAATTCTTAGTAAATCAAGAAGGTAGAGCGAGATTATATATTACAAGCCATGGCTTATATGAAGCGAAACTAAATGGTAAACGTGTAGGTGATTTTGTCTTAGCACCAGGTACAGATGATTATAATAAAAGACTCCAATATCAAATATATGATGTTACTGATTTATTAAAAGAAGGAAGTAATGTCATAGAAGTAGTAATTGGGGATGGATGGTATCGTGGTAATAATGGTATAGATGGTGAAAATCATATATTTGGTAATGATATTGCCTTGCTATGTCAATTAGAAATAGATAAAGAAATAGTTATGATGAGCGATGCGACGTGGTTTGCGTCTCAAGAAGGTCCAATTCGTTTTACAGATTTAGAAATTGGTGAAGTATATGATGCTAGAAAAGAAAGTATTGCATCATGGCACGAAATAAAAGAAGAAAATTATCCATTTGATAAATTAGTATGCAGTGATGAAGTAATCATTCAAGAACAAGAATCATTTGTAGGCGAAAGAATTAATACACCAGATGGTGCTATTGTTTATAATTTCAAACAAAATTTAGCAGGATATACAACATTTGAAATAAATGCTAAAGCAGGACAAAAGATTACTATTTGGCATGGGGAAACATTAGATAAAGAAGGTAATTTCACGCAAACAAATATTGATCCAGGTAATAGAAATAAAAATGGTGGTATACCACAGAAAATAGAATATATCTGTAAAGAAGGTTTAAATGTATATAAACCAAAATTTTCTATCTTTGGTTTCCAATATATAAAAGTGGAAACTGATTGTGATTTATCTAATGCAGTATTTAAAGCTATCGCTGTATATTCTGATATGAAAGAAACGGCAACTTTTAATTGTTCAAATGAAGATGTAAATCAATTATTTAAAAATAGTATGTGGTCTATGAAATCTAACTTTGTGGATATTCCTACAGATTGCCCACAACGTGAAAGAAGTGGCTGGACGGGTGATGCTGGTGTATTCGTTAATACAGGACTAGTGCTACATGATTCATATACAGTATTTAAGAAGTGGTTAACAGAATGTCGTTTAGCACAAAGAGATAATGGTATTGTTAGAAATATTGCACCACCAATAAATCATGAAGGACAGGGCTTTTCGAATTTCTTAGATGGCTCTACTGGTTGGGGTGATGCTATTGTGATAGTTCCATATACTATGTATAAAATTTATAATGACACTTCAATTCTTAAAGATAATTATGAAGCAATGTTGAAGTGGATAGGCTTCTTACAAAGTCTTGCGAAAAAACAGAAACTAAAAAATCTGTTAAAGAAGGATGCACATAAAGAATATATTATTGAAAAAGGCTTCCACTGGGG
>JAFVFM010000294.1 GCA_017475415.1 Solobacterium sp. | reverse complement strand
TTGAAAGAATGCGTAACATTAGCACAAACATTCGTATAGAAAAGGATAGGGTCAACTACCTTTAAGCTATATTCACCGAAGCATTTAAGAGAAATATCCATATCAATATTGGCATGTGTGTCTACAATACGGAAAGGGATAGGATTAGCTGTGCCATATTTTACACCGAGTAATTCTTTTGTGTTGATGTAATAAATTCTTTGCGTATTAGATGGTGAACCACCAAATTCAAAACGGCGTCCGATTGTGGCAAAAACATTTTTAATGCTGTCAGAAAGATTACCAGTAAAAATTGAAGGTTCACTACTAGCGTCATAACGATAGATACCAGGTTCAGCACAAATATCTACTACTTGACCTTGTTCTACAATTAACATGCATTGTCCATCTGCTACGGCAATCATAGAACCGTCACTAATGATGTCGTCGCTACCGAAATTACCAATACCACCATTTTTCTTTAACCCTTTAATACAAATGGTATCGCTAGGTATAGCGTCGCAATAAAAATACTCTTTCCACTGATCTGCTAGTGTGGAGCCAATTGCATTAGCTGCAGTTAAAATAAGTCCCATATTCTAATTATTCCTCCCAATATTTTTCTTATCCTTATCATACCATTAAAAGCTGAATTAGAAGATAAAGAAAGTATAGGAAATGAGAATGAATATAGTGCTATGATGGTAACAGAAGGGGAGAAGAGGAACTATGAGGAAAAGAATGAAGTTAATCATTTGTACGATATTGGCTTTAAGCATTTGTATGTTTACGCCAAAAAATGAAGTGAAGGCAGAAGAGGACTTGAATTTACAGGCAAATGTAGATGGGAATTTAGAAATCAAAGTTACCAATGGAACAATGGGAAATGTATATGAAGTATCTTTCAATTATCCTGCAAATATCAAAGGTAATTTGATATTAGGTTGGTTTGATGCCATTCTTCGTGATGGATATAATTATTTTTATTTAGATCGGTATTCTGTTTACGCAGATGATAAGCCTGTAGTAGAAAAATATGGTATTCCAATGGGTGTGGTAAGTTTTGCGTTATCTAGTGAATATATTAAACAAGAAAAACACTATGGCAGATATTTGAATGCACCTGATTATTCAGTCAAAGAATATTGGAAAACCATTAGTTTGCCAAGTGCTGCATTAGCAGGAAAAAAGATTACTGTACGTTTTTATGAAGGTACAACAAATGTGGCTGCATATAAACCGGCAGATAAAATCGCTTCAATGAATAGTTATGGTGAAAATTGGAATATGTATAACTTCAGCTTGATTCGTAATGAGAATAAAGGATTTAGCTTCGATAATGCAAGTGTACAAGAAGTAAGAAAAGCCCATAACGAAGATATGGTGTCACCAGAGAATGAATGGATTCATTTGGCTGATTTAGATGCGCGTTCAATGGAAATGTATGATGGAGAATTATTAGGTGATGTTTCAATATATACATCCTTAGATGGAAAACATTTAATTCGTGAATTCGCCAAACGTTTATATACAGAAGCTTTAAATAGAAACGCTGATCCAAAGGGCTTAGCCTATTGGACAGATGCTTTAGCAGAACGCACAAAAACAGCAGCAGATGCAGTGAAAGGTTTCTTCTTAAGTGATGAATTCATGAATAAGAATTTGCGTGATGAAGAAGTAGTAGAACGTTGTTATAAAACAATGCTGAATCGTGAGGCTGACGTACAAGGTAAGGCTTATTGGCTAAAAAGAATGCAAGAAGGTAATGGTGTATTAGAAGTATTACAAGGCTTTGTGGATAGTAAAGAATTCACTAAATTATGTGAGGATTATAATGTGACAAAGGGAAAGATTGTTCATGTGATTGCGACAAAGAAAATCTCTCAATTTATTGAACGTTTGTATACCAAAGCATTAGGAAGAAAGAGTGATCCTTCAGGCTTAGAATATTGGTCTAATCGTATTACTAAGGCGGCAAATCAAAGACAAGAAGCCTATGTTGCAGCAACAGATGGCTTCTTCCATTCAAATGAATTCTTGAATCGTAATATGAAAAATGATGAATTTATTCGTATTCTTTATCGCACCTTTTTGAACAGAGAGGCTGAACCGGTTGGATATGGATATTGGTTAGGCCAATTAAGTGCGAATAAAACTAGAGATGAAGTAATTAAAGGCTTTGCACAGTCCAAGGAATTCAATGCTTTATTAGATAGTTATGGTTTAAGATAAACAATATAGAAGTTAGATTCTGTATAGAACTAGCTTCTTTTCTTTATTTAAAAAGCAGTAGCTTTATGCCACTGCTCTAGGATTATTCACCATAATCAATCATCGGTGTATGTCTTTCTGCACCATAAGGATCAGTTAATACATAGCCGAATTTCATTTTTCCATTTACGTTAATATCAGATACTTCTAAGCCTTCACTACCTACAGTAATTTGTGTACCCATAAGGTAACGATTATCTAATTTACCATTATAGTTATAATAGTCGCAAATGAAGTCGATTGTATCCCCTTCATTTATTGGCAGAAGCTTAGCTTGTGTATTAATTTCATATACCTTTTCGGCGCCAACTACTTCTCCTGGATTATCACCGAAGAATTCAACAATTAAATGTGCCTCTTCCCCATTGAGTAATACAGGAACATAACCTCTTGTTAGATATGTGCCATCTTCCGTAGGCTCATCGCTAAGCATTTCATAATGCACGGCTTGATCGTTAATGGCTAACCATTGGCCATCATATTCAGCGATTAAGTCACCATCTTCATTGAAATCGAAGATATTATCTTTACCTAAATCAATATAGCCACTACCATCATCAACCCATACATTGAGTTTTATATCTACTACTTGTGACCATTCATCATTGGATAAGGCTAATACTTGTTGGCCATCTTTTTCGGATAGGACTAAGTGTTCGCTATCAATCATTGAGCGAGTAGATAATAATGCATTTAGTAAATCATATACATCTGGTGAAATTACTTCTTGTGGTGTTTGTTGAGGTTGTGTGCCACCTAATAAATCTAATAAGGTATAGCCGCCATAACCACTACCATTATTTAATAAGCTTTCTAAATCAATGCTGTTATAAGAAGTACCATTAGATACTGGACTACCTCCTAATATGTCAAATAATGAATTAGATGTACTATAACCTACCTGTTGAGCACCTGATGTCAAGGAAGCGAATGTTCGTACTGCTTCTGCATATTCGTCATTGAAGGATAAGTTTTTGTAGATTTGAATAATTGAACTTACCTTGCGCGTATTACGATATGGGAAGTAAATACTCATACCATATGCGTTATTCACATTTCTTGTACGATTATATTTGATGGAATCTTGTAGAGCTTGAGATAAAGCTTTACCTTCACTTGTTCCGACTAATTCCGCAAAATGGATTAAATCAATTTGGTCTATCTTTTGTGAACTAGCGAATTCTTTTGCGACACTTCTTGCATCAGCGACAGTACGATAATCATTATTCTGAATAGCACTAGTCATTTGCGATGAGAAAGCACTAAGTGCAGGAGGTACGGTAGCTTTGAATTCAGCTAAATCTACAATAGATAAGGTATTCATATCACGGGAGGAACCGCCTGTTTGTGTCTTTGTACAGAAGTCGTCAATGACATTTTTTCCAATTTCTACAGAAGGCATAGAAGTGTTGGCAGCTAATTTACTAAGCCAATCGGTATAATACCAACCAGTACCAGGTTCTGTTTCTTCAGAAGCGAGTAAATAATCTGCATATGGTTCAACAGCAATAGCTGTTTCCATATTTGCCATTAAGCAAGCGTCGAAACCAACAATATCAAATTTAACGCCACCTTTTTCTAAAGCACTAGCTATACGGTCTACCGTCATTGAACCATTAGGATATAATTCATCATAACCATAACCAGTTAATGAACCTCCACCATGATCCCAGAAATCTAAGAAGTAACGATTCGCTGGGAAGTTTTGTGTACCCCATTGAATAAAGTCGGCTAACATATCGGAATCTGTCATTGCGCCACGCGTTGAATAATTCACTTTAGCCATTTGACCATTTTGAATGACATAACGCTCAACGGCACCATTAGTCATAACAGAGTTGCGCCATTGTTTTGTACCGCCACTTTGAATCACAATGGTAATTTTGTCTGATCCAGTTGCATTAAGCATTTCCTGTAAGTCTGTTGTAGCCATGCCATAATTCGATTCAAGGTCAGTACCGCAAAGATATACAAGCATAGTAATTTGGTCTTGGTTATTACCTAGGATTTGTGTAAATTTTTCTCTAGCACCAGAGGATACATTTGTATTTACAGCATTGCTAGAAGCATTCACATAAGTAACGCCATTAGTGATTGCTGAACCAAATGGATAAGCATTAGCTTGCGCAACAGGAGTAGGAGTTGGAGTTGGGGTAGGCGTTGGTTCTGGTGTAGATGTAGCAACAGGAGTAGGAGTTGGGGTAGGTGTTACTGTAGTAGTTTGTTGGCCACTAGAACAACCTCTAGATAAAAAGGAAAGAATGAAAAAGAATAGACTGGCTAATAAGATGATTCTTAATAGTCCTGATCCTCCTCTTCTATTTCCACCCCCACCATACGCACTTTGCGATGGCCTATTGTTTGCGTAGGGTGATTGGTTAGAAAAGGGAGATTGTTGTTGGTGTTGCGATTGATGATTCTGTTGGTTTTGATTATTTGCCATATTGCTTAAGCCAGAAGCAACAGCACTACCAATGATTTCCGAAACAATACCACGTTCTATTGGTTTATTTGGATTACGTGGATTACCTCTTTCTTCTCTTTCTTCATCATCATCGCGGATTTCTCTTTCGTTAGCTTGATCTAAACCTTCTCCGCGTTTATGAACTTCCGTTTCTTTTCCAGAGCTATGTCTTTTTCTGGAATGTGGTCTATTCGTCATTTTCTCACCTCCATAAGTTATGATTAAAAATATTATAACAAACTTATAACACTTATTTGCAAATATACTTGCATACATTTACCATTAGTGTTAGAATAACAAAGCTGAAGCAAAGATATGCCTCAATAGCTCAGTCGGCAGAGCGAGCGGCTGTTAACCGCTAGGTCACAGGTTCGAGCCCTGTTTGAGGCGCCATAAAGAGGAATCATTCAATCATATGAGTAGTGATTCTTTTTTTTGATAGTTTCGAAAAAAGATAGGCAAAAATGCATAATCGATATTGATTATTACCCGCCGCACACTCGTGACTTTAGTCGTGAGTTAGGCGTTTTTTCTTGTAATTTAGTTAAACTTATGGCATGTTTTAAACATGGAAAAAGATGCGTATTGAATAGCCCCTAAAGATGTTACGCATGGTCGTGGTTATGTCTACTCATTACAGTACCATATCGTATGGGTCACTAAATATAGAAAACTCATATTTATAGATGACATTGCACAAAAGGTAATACTGCAAGATGGCTTTTCTTGAATCATCCTGAGATTAAAAAACAGTTATGGGGAGGGCATCTTTGGAATCCATCATATTTTGTGGCGACTGTAAGTGATAGAACTCTTGAA
>JAFVFM010000293.1 GCA_017475415.1 Solobacterium sp. | reverse complement strand
CGGACCAACAGTTTGCCTTATTCTTCCTTCAGATTCCACCTCACGATGGACACCCTTGAACTCAGCTAAGCCTTAGGGGTTACCACCCTTGGCTAGAGGTACTTCTCAACCTCCTAGATATGCGCCATGCCCGGCACACAATAGAAAACAGATGCCTTTTTATGCGAATCCACGCAATAGCATCTGTTTAATCTATTCTATTATTTCGCTAATTCTTGTACACGTACTTCACGAATCAATGTAACTTTAACTTGACCTGGGTAAGTAACATCATTTTCAATCTTTTCACGAATATCGTGGGCAATTTTTACCATAGCGATATCGTCTACTTTTTCAGGTTGAACAAGTACACGTACTTCTCTACCTGCTTGAATTGCATAAGCTCTTTCCACACCTTCGAAGCTATTTGCGATCTTTTCTAAGCTCTCCAAACGGTTAATATAACCTTCCATAGATTCATAACGAGCACCTGGCCGAGCAGCACTTAAAGTATCTGCAGCAGCTACTAAGATTGCGATAATATCTTCTGGTTCTGTATCACCATGATGCGCTTCAATTGAATTTACAACAATTGGATTCTCGCCATATTTCTTCGCTACCTTAGCACCTAATTCAACATGGCTACCTTCTTGTTCAAAATCAATAGCCTTGCCAATATCATGTAAAAGACCAGCACGCTTAGCTAGAGCTTGGTTTAAGCCGAGTTCAGCAGCCATCATACCTGCAAATGTAGCTACTTCCATTGAATGTTCTAAGCCATTTTGTCCATAGCTATAGCGGAAACGCATACGGCCTACAAGCTTAACTAATTCTTTATTCATTTTACCTATACCCAATTGGAATATAGCATCATTACCAATCTTAAAGATGGTTTCTTCTAATTCATTCGTTACTTTTTCTACAACCTCTTCTATACGTCCTGGTTGAATACGTCCATCCTTCATTAATATTTCTAAAGATTGACGAGCAATTTCACGACGAATTGGGTCAAAACAAGATACAGTAATCATATCTGGTGTATCATCAATGATTAAATCAACACCTGTGGCTTGTTCAATCGCTTTAATATTTCTACCTTCACGACCAATAATTCTACCCTTCATTTCTTCACTAGGAAGATTAACAGTAGAAACAGTACGCTCAATTGTTTCTTCTTGTGCATAACGTTGAATCGCTAAGGATAAAATATTACGAGCTTCTTCAGAAGCTTTTAATTCAGCCTCTTCTTGTTTATCATGTAAATAGGTTGCAATTTCTTTTTCGGTTCTTTTCTCAACGATACTCATTAATTCTTTCTTCGCATCTTCTTGAGAAATATTAGCAATTCTTTCTAATTCAACAATTTCCGAGTCTATTTTTTGTTGTAATTCCTCTTCCATATTGCTGAGTTTGGCAAGTTTGGATTCGGCTAGTTTATCTTTTTCTTCTAATGTTTTTTCCTTTTTAACAAGATTCTCTTCACGGAAATTCAAACTATCTTCACGACGAACTAATTTCGTTTCCGCATTTTGCAATTTTTCTTTTTGACCTTTGATTTCTTTCTCTGCTT
>JAFVFM010000292.1 GCA_017475415.1 Solobacterium sp. | reverse complement strand
TGCTGCGAGATATTTTGTTGTGTTGTATCATACAACTCAGCAATTTAATCTTGTGTTAGCCATATATCTTCATCAGAAAAGAGAACTGATACTCTAGTAATCCCATTTTTATCTTGATAAATTAAGACATTATTATCTTTATTCATTTTTGCTTCTCCTTCTATAATTATATATTCGTTAAGAAGAACTATTCCCTAAGCATTCTCTCGTTTTCTAAATAATCAATTCTCCCTTTTATTCTACCTGCCCCATACATGATTAGGGTTGAACATATTAAGTTAAACCAACCAAAGCGTCCAAGATTTAAAGAATTTAGTATGCCTATGAATAGGTTTAACATTCCAATTGCTATAAGCATTTTATAGATTCTGCTTAAATGGTCATGCTTAGAATCAAGATCAGACATAATATCAAAGGCACCCAATTCACTTCTTCTTCTAAAATAGATCCATTGGAAACATCTCCCAATATATTCAGCGCCTGTTTCTTCCATAAAAGAAATATAATCATCATCAGCGATGCGCATTTCTGTGCGAATAATATATTCTTCTGGTTCGCATCTTTCAAATGTGAATCTAAGAAAGCCTACAGAGACAAGCACCCAACCTTGCCTAGCCATTTCATTTAGCCATTTTTCTTCTTTGTCGTAATCCCAAACTAACCATAGTTTATAGATTGTCTTTCTTTCTGCCATTTTATTTTCCTCCCAATACTTTGTCACCATTTGTGACAAGTTCTCTTAGTCTTTCAACTTCATCTTCTAATACTTGTAGTCCTAAATTAGTTATTTGATAATTCTTTTTCCTACTACCTGGATCAATTGGAAGATGTTCAATCCACCCTTTATCCACCATGCTAGATAAGACTCCATATAATGTGCCTGCTGCAAGTCTAACTCTTCCATTAGACATTTTTTCTACTTCTTGCATAATCCCATATCCGTGCTGTGGATTATATAGTGCAAGCAAGATATAATATGTAGCCTCAGTTAATACAATATTTTCTTGCATATAAACTCCTTTATCGTGTTTCGTTATATCGTTCTTCGATATAACTATATCGTAATCCGATATAATTGTCAAACAATAGTTTTTGAGTAATATTTCGTTGCTTATAAATAAAAGCAAGAACCGAATTGATCCTTGCTTCGTTATCGTGCAAATGGCTCTCAATATTTGTTTATATTGGTAAATATGCTATTTACCGACCTCAAAAAACTGCTTTCAATGTTGGTAAAATGTTGGTTTTTTTGAAGGCTGAAGTCTCAGAAAGCCTTTATTTATAAGGGTTTTCGCATATTGTGGCATCTCTTGCCATGGCAAACGAACAGGATTTTTATCATATCTTTTTTATGCCTTTCTATGCGTTAATATGCCGTATTATGCTAGGTTCTTGCCACCTTCATCATTTTTCAATATTGGTATGCCTAAATGGCATAAATAGGCGTTTTTCGGCATATTTCCGACCTCAATGTAGGTAAATTGTTGGTATGGATTGCCTTCTTAATTTACCCTGTTTCATCTGTTGTGACAAAACGGAATTTATAAAATTATTTCTTCATTTCTTGAATTCGTTTATTCATTAGTTCTGCTTCTTTCTTATAGTGTTTAAAGAAAATAAACCAAATAACAAAGGCTACCACAAGTTGAATACAAGCTATCAAAATGCCTTGGCCAATTGTGCCGGCTCCACCAATCCACCCAACAGCAAATGCTACTGCTGTATAAATCGTGCATCCGATTCCCATATGAACAATAACCTTAACAGGCATAGGCAGAGAATCATTTTGGTAAACTATCGTTGGAATGCCAAATCCAAGTCCGACAATAATGCAGCCTACAATCATCTTTGTGAATCCATAGTTTGTTAAAGTAAAGTTGCCGCCATCGCTTATATCATAAACGACACCAACAAAGCAGAAAATAAGCATGGACATGCATATACTGATGACAGTACTTCTAACTAAATCTTTAATTGTATCTTTCATTCCATTTTCCTCCTTAAAGCCCTAGATACTTCTTAAAATCCTTTATATACGTTCGCGATACGTAATCTTTACTACCATTTTTTAATTTAAGTGAGAGCTGTCCACCAAAATCAGTTTCGATACTATCAATATATGATAAATTAATTAAAGTCGATTTTGCGATCTGCATAAATCCTTTTCCTAACTGATCTGAGAGTTCATACAGCCTTTTCTTTGAGCGAAATTTTTGTTTATCGCCATAGATGATTGTTTTTCCATTTTCTACTCTTACCATATAGATTTCTTCAGGTTTCAAAACCACAATATCTTCCTCGTTCCTAAGTGCCGTTATGGGGGTATCCCCCGAACCTAGATAGTCAATAATTCGCTGTATTTCATCAGTCACTTTATCTGTATGAATAACAGCAAATGGTTCTTTATAATCTGGCGAAATGTCTACATTCATTTTCACACCATAACCTCCTTTGTCTTTCTGAAGTCATATTAAAACGCAAATACTCTTTTTGTCTCACGATTTGACGTAACTGGCAAAAAACAGTGGGTAAGTTGCAAAAAAGGATGCAGTCTCCTACATCCATAAAACGAGTAATCTGTTTTTCATACCAATTGCAAATGGCTCAACACTCAATTTGTTGGCATATTCCGGCACGATTTTTCATTTCAGTAATGAAAATTTATTCTGCCATAGCTATGCGGCATTATGCCGAATTATGTCATGATACTGTTTGTAAACCGGCACTTTTTTAGTGCCATTTTTGCTGTTTGAATGTTGGTAAATTGTTGGTATGGAAAGGCGTCAATTTTTCAAAAACCCTGTATTTATCGGCGTTTCAGACCCTGAGGAATATGTTGCCATGGCACACGAATAATATCTTAATCATTTCTTGCTACCTCTTCTTTTTTCCAACGTATGTTGGTAATGTTGGTAAAATGGTGTTTTTTAATGTACCAATTTACCAACATTGATGATGCAGATAGATTTGAATTTATATAAGAGTATAACCTCTGAACC
>JAFVFM010000291.1 GCA_017475415.1 Solobacterium sp. | reverse complement strand
TGAATTGGGCATAGACCATTGAACTCCTTTCGTATTTTGTTTGGTCACTAATATTGTAACGGATTCAATGTGCCAATGCCTTTTTTTATTACAAAAAGTGCTGATGGCAATTCCTCCATCAACACCAAATTATATAGAACCTAAATATTTCATATTTTGGTAAAGAAAAAGTGAGGGCCTGCATCATTCTGCACATCCAGCATCCGTCTGCCGGAAACCGACACTTTATCTGCTTATAATATATCATCGATACAATACTTTTTCAATAACAGTACAAACTGGGTTGATTGGTAGGCACAACCTGAAGAAATGTTCAGAAATACTGAATAGTTGAAGTCTCTTTTTATATTAAATGGTTTTTCGTAACAGTATTCACTAAGGTAAACCTAAATTTTTTTATGCATATGAATGGAAATATTTATTCTCATTCTTTCCAATTTGAAAGATCTATTTTTCCTTCGCTAAAAAACAAATGAAAAATATGTAAAACGTCTCCAGTGCTTATGTCGTCTTTATATAATATTTTCACATTATCACTTTTTGGTGACTCTATTATTCCCGCTTCAACATGCATCAAAAAATTTTCGTTTTGAGCCACTTGTAAAAAGACTATTCCATTTATTGAAGTTGGTGGACTCAACACGATAAAAGGAAGCTCTCCCATTTCTAAATCTGTTAATGCATGATCAAAGTGGATAAGAAAATCATCTGGGTGTTTTATATCATATTCGTTATTATCTAATTGTATTGTCCAAAACTGCTTCTTTTGATCATGATTTCTTTTTTCTGCTTTGGCGATTAATTTAAACTGAATACCTAAAGATATTAGCCCAACGATGAGCATGAATAATTGAATCAGAAAACGAATAAAAGATTCTTTGATAAAATCACCAATAATAAGCATTCCCCCAAAACAAATCATCGAGAGATACATTAAGGGCATATTTTTTATTTCTTGCATTATACTTTTTATTTTTTCCATTCATGCAACCTCTGATTTGTTTACTTTTTTTGAGCCTATCAAAAAAATGATGGGTTGCTTCTTTGCCTAGGAGTATTTATTTTGTGACAAATTGAATAATCCAAGCTATTAATAGGAATATTAGTGGATGAACAATGAGTGTTCCAATCCATTTCTTTATAAGAGTACTAGTAGGAATATATGGTTTTAAATCTTCAGTTCCTGGTATATTCCAGGCATTTGTTTTTCCTACCCAATAATAATCAATGAATAATCTGTCAAATATGTTAGCGATAAGTGAAATTACTATCATCTGGAATAACGCTTGCTTAAAGTCCGTTACGCCATTAACTCTATAAACCATATATGGAATTAGGATGGTTATTGGTAGTGTTACTGCTATAGCAGCAATAATAGTGCTTTTCTTAATCTCTTCTTTGCTTGTTAAACCTAATTCAACAACTCTATCTTGAACATCTTTTTCATAAAAACAAACTAGGCCAACAGGCCCTTTATTCGCTATACCTACTACACAAACAATTAGTAGGATAAAACACAATGCTAAACCTTCAATAATTAAAATCATCTTTTTGTCCCTTTATCAATCAACAATATTTTCTATATCGCGTTTGGAGTAAATTATTCTTGCAATAATTACTTTCTTTTCATTTTCTTCAATCCAATAAAATAAAGTATAATTATCGACATAGATAGTTCTATATTCTTTATTTAGCTTTTTTAACGGATTATAAACTGGTCGTCCATAAGGAAAAATAGAAAGGGTATTTGCTTTTTCGACAATGGTTTCTGCCAATTTATATGCTGCTTCAGGATTAGATAATTCTTTAGAAATATATGAAGTAATTTCCTTTAAATCATCTAATGCAGTCTGTAAGAATTCTATTTTATACATATAATTATTTGATGGTTTCTTTAATACTTTTGAGAACTTCTTTAGAAGAAAAAGTTTTGCCACCAAGTTTTGCAATCTTTTCTGCTTCTTTCAATTTGAAATAAACTTCACTTTGAAATTGAAGATTCTCATAAGCTTCCATGCTTAAAACAACCATATCTCCAAACCCATTCTTAGTAAGAAAAACAGGTTCATTTGTCTCGTGGACTTGATTTGATATTTCAGCAAAATTATTTCTTAAATCTGAAACGGGTCTTATCTTTTCGCTCATATTATTTACCTCGATTATTAATTAGCATAATTATGCTAAAAAATCAAATGTGTGAATTATTTTGCCCTTTTGTATCGTTAGGTAAACCGGAATAATAATTGAGCTCTTGGAAACTGCGTGCGGGAAACCCCAAGTGCTTCAGCCTTGGGTAGTTCACTGGATGAACAATGAGTGTTCCAATCCATTTCTTTATCAGAGTATGCGTTGGTATATAAGGCTTTAAATCTTCAGTACCAGGTATATTCCAAGCATTTGTTTTACCAACCCAATAATAGTCAATGAATACTCTATCAAATATATTAGCGATTAAAGATATTATAATCATTTGAAGTAAGGCTTCTTTAATACAAAATAGTATGCCACCTCATCTCACTTATTCCCTAGTGCTCTTTTGTTTAGCGTTCTTTGAATTCCGCGAAGACCATCATGCATTCATCACAATAATAACCATCTGCCTGTAAAGATAATTCTACATTATTCTTTTGGATGGCTTTATGGATGTCTTCTTCAGGAGTCCATAATACTTGTGTTAGTGCATTTGTAATATTTGGATAAGATGCTTTAACGATTCCTTTTTTGGTTTCTTTACCACATTTTGGACATTTCATTTTCTTTCTCCTTTATTTCTTTTAGAATAGTGTTTTCATTTTTTCGGCAACCATTTCTTGGTATTGTTTTTCTCTTCTTTCTAATGGATGGGAGTAATTGTGAATGCTCGTTTTTACTCACTATGATTATTCTACAATATATCCATTAGTGCGGATAGTAGATATGGTAAAATGACAATATACAAAGGAGAACAGTATGATTAATGAGGTAAATTGGCAGTATCCAAATTATGATGAAAACATAACCCAAGGTGATATGCCTGGCGATAAGATTAAGATTGTAAAAGGGCATGAAGATAAGGCAAAAGTGATTTTTCCTTTATTGATGGAAGAATTAAAGAATAGTGGAAAAGATAAAATTGTTGTATCTATCTATGGTGGCTCTGGTGTTGGGAAAACAGGCGTAGCTAGTTTATTACGTTATTATTTAGAACAATCTGGAATACAAGCCTATGTGATGTCAGGCGATAATTATCCTCATCGTATTCCTAAATATAATGATTTAAAACGAGAAGAAGTTTATAAAGAAAAGGGTAGAGAGGGCTTAGAAAACTATCTAGGTTCAGAATTAGAAATTAATTTCAAAGAAGTAAATGAAATCATTCGTTTATTCCATGCAGGAGAAAAGAATATTTATTTACGCCGTATGGGTAGAAGTGAAACAGCTTTAGATTATGAAGCAATAGATTTCTCTAATGTAAGAGTACTCATACTAGAGTGGACGCATGGTAATAATGCAATATTACGTGATATTGATTATCCAATCTTTTTAGCGAGCACACCAAAGGAAACATTAGCACATCGTATGGAAAGAAATAGGGATAAGGATCCCGATAGTCCATTTGTAACAATGGTATTAGAAATCGAACAAAATTTATTAACTTCACAAGCTCCAACTGCGAAATGGTTAATATCTAAAGCGAATGAAGTAATTAGTTGTGAAGAATTTATGGAGCGTATACATGAAGAATAAGGATACATTATTAGGCCCTATGCTGAATCTTTATCCAGATAGTATAGGTGGGCAATTATCTGCTTTAGTGGAATTATTAAAAGATGAACCAATGAAGGATGCATTTCAATCCATTTATATCTTACCTAGCTTATATCATACAGATTTAGATCGTGGTTTTTCTGTACAAGACTATGAAATAAATGGAACAATCGCTAAAGAAGAAAATTTAGTTACTTTACAAGAAATGGGTATAGATTTAAAGTTGGATTTCATTTTGAATCATTTATCTGTATTATCCCCTCAGTTTCAGGATTTATTAAAAAATGGGGAAAAGTCAAAATATAAAGACTTTTTTATCCATTGGAATCGCTTTTGGGATGGTTATGGAGAAATGAGTGAAGAAGGCTATATTCTTCCGGAAAAGAAATATATACAGGATATGTTTTTTCGTAAGGAAGGTTTACCTATATTAATGGTTCAATTCCCAGATGGAAGTAAACAACCATATTGGAATACTTTTTATCAAGAAATCAAAGAAGAGGAAGATGGTAGTGTTTCTTATCTTGGGCAAATGGATTTGAATATACAAGATGAATCTGTTTGGCAACATTACCAAGATACACTTAAGAAATTAGCTTCTTATGGGGCAAAGATTGTGCGTTTAGATGCCTTTGCGTATGCACCTAAGGCAGTAGGAAGAAAGAATTTTTTAAATGAACCTGAAACATGGGATTTGTTAGAGAAGATACAAAAAATAGCTGATCCATATGCCTTGCGTTTATTACCGGAAATCCATGCAACATATGAAGAAGGAATTTATCAAACATTAGCGGATAAGGGCTATTGGGTATATGATTTCTTTTTACCTGGACTAATTCTTTATACTTTTGTAAAGGAGGATGCGACAAAATTGGTACGGTGGATCAATGAAGTTGTGGATAAGGGTATACAGACAGTAAATATGCTAGGTTGCCATGATGGAATACCTGTATTAGATTTAAAAGGCTTATTAAGTGAAGAAGAAATAGAGGACTTAATTGCTACATTAAAGAAGCGCGGTGGGTATGTAAAAGATTTGCATGGAGAAAAGAAGATGTATTACCAAGTAAATATGACATACTTCAGTGCGCTAAATAGAGATGAAAAACAATTATTATTAGCGAGAGCCCTACAATTATTTATGCCTGGTAAACCACAAATATGGTATTTAGATTTATTTGCGGGTGAAAATGATGTTGAAGCAGTTAAAAAAGCAGGGGCAGGTGGCCATAAGGAAATTAATCGTACAAATCTAGATATAGAAGTGGTAAAAGAAAAAATAAAGGAAGATGTAGTAGTAAAACAATTAGAATTATTACATTTCCGTAAGCACTTCCCAGCTTTTAAAGAAGGTGCGACAATTACCTGTCATACAAAGGGGAGTAATATAGAAATAAAATGGAAGAATGAATTAGCCTGTGCTACATTAAAGGCAAATTTAGAAGATTATGATTATTCCATTGAACAAGAAGAATATGGGCTATAGGAAATATTTCTGTAGTCTTTCTTTTTCTCTTGTCTAAAGGAAAGAGGATTGTTTAGAATGGAAGAGGAAGGATGAGAAGAGTATGTTTAAATTACCAAAATATCAAGCACCGAATTTTGAAGAATTAGGCTTATTGGATAAGATGGATGCACCATTTGAAGTATGTGAAAAGGATGGCGTAGCCCCAGAAGATTTCCATTCTACTTCTATGTATCCGGAATATTATAAGGTTAAAGGTATATGGAAATTAGCTGAAGAAAGTCGTATGGATAGCTGTGTAGTAATAAATGACGATGATACACTTTCTGTTATTGAGGCGAGAAATTTGAAAAAAGGGGATCGTGTTATTACGGGAAGAAGTGAAGATGGTAGTACAGGCATGTATATTCATACAAATGGCTTTCATGTAGAAGAAAATGAATTGGAAGATCAATTTGTATTCCGTACAGGAAGAAGTAGAGAAACAGCTTTTGGTAAAGATTATGATGAATTATATGCTTTATTGAATTATGAAAAAGACCATGGCAAAGTAGTCTTCGTCTTAGGCCCTGCAGTTTCTTTTAGTCAAGAAGCTCGTTTAGCAATGCAATCGTTAATTGAAGATGGTTATATACATGGCTTAATGGCAGGCAATGCCTTAGCGACACATGATTTAGAAGGGGCTTACTTTAAAACAGCCTTAGGACAACATATTTATACACAACAATCCTTACCGAATGGCCATTACCATCATTTAGATGTCTTAAATAAGGTAAGACGCAGTGGTTCGATAAAACAATTTATAGAAGATTACGATATCGATAATGGCATTATTTATAGCTGTATAAAGAAGAATGTTCCTTTTGTCTTAACTGGTTCTATTCGTGATGATGGACCTTTACCAGAAGTAATCGCAAATGCTTATGAAGGTCAATCAAAGATGCGTGATATGATGCGTGATGCAACAACGGTAATTTGTATGGCTACCCAACTGCATACTATCGCAACGGGGAATATGACTCCTAGCTTTAGGGGGGTAGATGGTGAAGTTAGACCTTTATATTTCTATGCTGTAGATATCTCAGAATTTGTAACGAATAAATTATTGGATCGAGGTAGCTTGAGTGCGAAAACCATCGTCGCTAATGTACAAGATTTTATTACGAAAGTTGCCCAAGGCGTAAAACAAACACAATAAGAAATAGATGCATTAAAGGGAGGCATATTTGCTTCCCTTTAATTCTATTCAGCCTCTATTTTTTGGGCATAGGGAAAGAAAAGACTATAGTCCTATGCTATAATGTTCAGCATTGAAAGAGGTAGATATGACAACAATCGCAATGAAAAAATACAGTAATAAAGAATTGCTTAAACGCTTTTATCCTTATTTAAAAACATATCGAAAAGAACTATATTTAGATTTGGCTTGTGCGGCCTTAACAACATTATGCGATATCACTTTACCAAGAATTATGAGTCATTTAACGAATACCGCTATGTATAAACCAATGAAATTAACTGTGGGTTTAATTGCG
>JAFVFM010000290.1 GCA_017475415.1 Solobacterium sp. | reverse complement strand
CGGTGAAATGGTTTTCGTTGGAGGAAGCTATTGAGGCATCGAATGAAAAATGGTTCCGTGAACAGATTTATACAAAGTTAAATGCTAAGCTAAAAGAAAACTTCATTTGACGATTGTGAAATCTTTCATTACTATGTTTAAGGTAAGGAGAATAAAGAAATGGCAAGAACAGAGGAAAAAACATTAAATTCAATCACCTATACGTATACTATTGGAAGTATCACAAAAAGAAATATGTTAGATCATATTTATACAATTTTAGAAGATGATGATATTACAAGCCATGGTTTAATTTTGACAGAAGCTAGACCAGATGGTAATTGGTTAGGTACACCGTTAGAATTGCCTACATTACCAGATAAAGCAGTCTTCTTGGATTATTACGAAAAGATTCGCATTGGTTGTATGACAGCAATTATGGAATATCATGGGATGCCATTAATTTTATCCTATCGTCCAAATGATAAGGCTTTAGCTTTAATTATCCCTGAAGAAAATAGTGCTAGTATTGATGAAATTGAAAAGAATGTCATCCCAAATGAAATTGACCATAATTAATTAATAAAAAATCATTAAGGAATTGATTACCTTCGCTGCTATAGAAATAGTAGAGGAGGTTTTTTTATGCAATGTAAAAGATGTTTGAATGAAGATGAAGAATATTTCTATTTAGGTAAGCGAGGATATTATTGTCGTAAATGTATATCCTTTGGTAGAGAAATGGTAGAAGAAGAAAAAGAAGAGGTTAGGTTGGAAGAAGTAAAAGAAGATTGTGAAGAATATGTTTTAAAGTATCCATTAACTCTCGAACAAGAAAAGATAGCTTTCGCTTGCGTGGAAAAAAGTAAAGAAAAAGATGTTTTAATCCATGCTGTATGTGGAGCGGGTAAGACAGAAATTGTATTAGAAGTTATTTCTCGGCATTTAAAAGAAAAGAAAAAAGTATGCTTTGCGATACCAAGGCGGCAGGTAGTTTTAGAACTACAAAAACGCCTTCACAAATATTTCCACAAGGCTAGGGTTATTTCTGTATGCGCAGGGCATACAGAAATATTAGATGGTGATTTAATCATTTGTACAACACATCAATTGTATCGTTATTATCATGCTTTTGATTTACTCATTCTTGATGAACCAGATGCCTTTCCTTTTAAGGGGAGTGAAGTATTACATGGTATAGCACAAACATCTTGTAAAGAGAGAATAATCTATTTGACAGCTACACCTGATGCGCAAATGAAAAAAAGGATTAAAGAGGGAAATTTACATGAATTAAAACTAAATAAAAGGCCGCATGGTAAAGATGTTCCTGTACCTAAAGTTTATATTCTTCCTTTTCTATTTAGGATTCTATATATACTGTATTGGATAAATAAGGATAAGGATAAACCAAAGATGATCTTTATGCCTACGATTTTGGAGGCGAAATATATGGCTTTCTTTTTGGGTATATTTATACCTTGTTTTATGGTGAGTAGTAAAAGTGAAAATAAGGATGCAATAATACAGGCTTTTCGCAAAAGAAATAGTGGGGTATTAGTTACGACAACAATTATGGAAAGAGGGGTAACAATAGCCAATGTTGATGTTTTAGTGGATAAGGCGGACCATAGTGTATTTGATGAAGCGAGCTTAATTCAAATGGCGGGTAGAGTAGGAAGGACTTTTGCTTATCCTTATGGGGAAGTAATCTTCTTATGCCAAAAGAAAAGTGAGAAGGTGATTAGCGCAAAACACAGTATAGAGGAGGCAAATCTATGCGTTGTTTAATTTGTGGAAAAGAAAAGTTAGATGAAAGTATTATTGAATTATGGAATTATGAAGATCCATTATGCTTAATGTGTCGAAAAAAATTGGAGCGTATAGACTATAAAATGAATTATGAAGGCTATCCATTAGAAGCTAGCTATCTTTATAATGAGGCCTATGCTTCAGCGCTAATACAATTTAAAGAATGCAATGATGAGGCATTAAAATCGATATTTCTTTATGGTTTGAAAGAACAGTTAAGATGGAAATATAAAGGTTATCATTTAGTATTTGCGCCAAGTTCTATACAAAAGATAGAAAAAAGAGGTTTTTCTCATTTAGAAGAAATCTTTTCTGAATTGAATATGCCTTATATAGACGCTTTTGAAAAAATAGATGAATTAAGCCAAAAAGAAAAAATGGGCAAGGAAAGAAAAGATATCGTAGGCAAGATTGTAATGAAAAAGGGAGT
>JAFVFM010000025.1 GCA_017475415.1 Solobacterium sp. | reverse complement strand
TTATCATTTCGAAAAAGAATATAGTACAGATACAGAATTCGTATTCGTTAAGAATAAATAGGAGTATTATATGAAAGTTAAGTGGATAGATATGGGAGCTCCAAAGTTTAGTGTTAAGGCTAAAGAATATAAGGTTACAGATTTACCTTATACAAAGGTAGAAGCCTCGGCTTTTGTGCGTGATGAAAACGAAAAAGAAATCAGAAAGCGTATTGAAAAAGTAATTGAAACTGAGGCACCAATCAGTGAATGGTTATTAATTAAGCGTGTTATTAATAGTTTTGGCATTATGAAAGCCGGCATTCATGTGCGCAATAAGATGTTTAAGATATTAGATAATATGGAATTAAAAACATCAGATGATTATGATAAACAAATCTATTGGCGTAATGACCAACGTGAAGCGCGGTATAAAACGTATCGTATTGCGAAACAGGAAGAGGCAATAAGAGACATTACCCAAGTACCAACTTGTGAAATAGCTTCTGCTGTTTATGCGATATGTCAGGAGAAAAATGAATCCTATAGCTATGATGAATTGGCTCGCTTAACTGCGCAATTATTGGGTTATACCCGTATGGGCTCTAATGTAAAGCTGGCAATGAAAAGGGGAATTGCCTATGCTGTAAGTGAATATCCACTTCAAAAAAACGGCTCAAACTATAGTCTCAAATAGAATTATGATAAAATATAGCCTATAGAGGGAAATGATATGTTCGAATGGTTTAAGAATTTATTTAAGAAAAAAGAAGAGCCAAAGGAAGAAGTTTTTCAAAAGGTAACTTTTACATCCGAGAATGTAGATAAGGAACCTCCTGTGACGCGTTATACGGATGAATATGCTGAATTTGTACAAAAAGAAAATGAAGTGATAGAAGATAGTATTGTAGAAAAAAGCATAGTAGAAGAGAATCGTGAAGAAGAGGAAACAGAGGGCATTACACGTAATACTATGCCTATACAAGATGTACCAGAAACAAGATATACAGAAGAATATGCAGATTTTGTGTCTAAACAAGATACACAAGAAGGGCATGAAGAAATCAAAAAAGATCTTCCTGCAGATATAGAAGAAGATATAAATGAGGATTATGAAATATTAGAACAATTGGATGCTGAAGAATATTATGATTCTTATGGGACCTATGATGAGGATGAAAATCCAGAATAAAACAAAGAATAGATAAAGAGGAAAGCATGGGGAGTGGATTTAAGAAGAGAGGCGGCATTAAAGTACAAAAAGATGAATCTACATTAGAGGCTTTACAAAGCCGCATACCTTATTGGATTCATGAAACGCGTGAAGATGATCGTTTTTTTAGCGGGAAAGTAACATTAAGAGAATGTACGTGCTCTGTATGTGGTTATTTATCACGTAGAGAAGTACCTATTTGTCCTCAATGTCGTTCACAGATGCGCGGACTATGAAAAATGTTTCATGAAAATGTGTTTGACTTTTTTTACATAATTCGCTATGATTTCTTCAAAGATAAACCGATGATTGGGAGATCAAACATATTAGCGGCGCAAAGAGAGCAAGGGATGGTGGAAGCCTTGTCGTTAAGCGATATGCAAATGGACCCATGAGGGACTCTTGAACGCATAAGCAAGTATTAGAGTACGCTTTGTCCACGTTATAGGACAGAAAATGTGTTAGCATTTTCAAGATGAGAGAGTAAAGAAATTTACTAAGTAAGGTGGTACCGCAGACAATTACGTTTGTCCTTATAGGATGAGCGTTTTTTTGTTTAAAGGGACGCAAGGAGGAAAGAAAGATGAAAAAGGTAGTAGTAATTTTAGCAGCACTATTTTTAGCTTTATCCTTAGCTTCTTGTAGTAATACAACAAGCCAACAAGAAGGAAAGGGAGAGGGGTATAGAATTGCGATTATTAAGCAATTGGATCATGCATCTCTAGATGAAATCGCCAATGCGATAACAGCAGAGTTAGATACTTTGGCTAAGGAAAATGGTATAGAAATTACTTATTCTGTAGATAGTGGCAATAATGATGCAACTACACTTCAACAATATGCAGCGAATTATGTGGGTGACGAGGTGAATTGTATTATTCCTATTGCGACATTAGCTGCTCAAACAATGGCTTCTGCAACAGAGGAAAGTAAGATTCCCGTTGTATATGCAGCTATATCCGATCCAGAAGGAGCTGAATTGACGAATTTAGATCATGTAAGTGGCACAAGTGATGCCTTGAATACAAATACCATCATGGAAATGATTGTTGCTCAACATCCAGATGTAAAATCAGTTGGTTTATTATATTCACAATCGGAAGTGAATTCAGAAAAGCCAATTGCTGAGGCAGAAGAATATTTAAAAGGAAAAAATATAAAAGTAGAAAAGGCTATGGGCAATAACGATAGTGAAATTGCGCAAGCTGTAGCTTCATTAATTGCGGCTGATGTGGATGCAATATTTACACCAACGGATAATGTAGTTATGGCTACAGAAATCACAACAGCAGAGAAGCTTATTGAAGCAGGCATTCCTCATTATACGGGTGCAGATTCATTTGTAAGGAATGGTGCATATACAACTTGTGGTGTT
>JAFVFM010000289.1 GCA_017475415.1 Solobacterium sp. | reverse complement strand
GGGAAGAAAGTGAACAATTTAAACATATTATGGATGGTTCTTATGTAAATGAAGAACCAATTCGAAGTAATACAAAAGAGGTAAAAGAAGAAATACCAGTTCTTTCCGATATACAAGATTGGTTAAAGAAATGGAATTTGATGGAAGAAGAAGAAAAAGAAGAAGGCATTATTTGCACACATTGTGGCAATAAAAATCAAGAAGATGCGCATTATTGTATTAAATGTGGTAAGCCATTAAAAGTAAAAACAGCCATTCGTTTCTGTGGTTATTGTAGTGAAGTTTTGGAGGGTGATGAAGATTATTGTCCTAAGTGTGGTAAAAAAGTTCGCTAATTAGAAAAAAAATAGATAAAATAATAGTAAGAAAAACATTTAGCTTTGGGGGAAGGTAAAATGATATTTAAATATTTAAGAATTCAAGGAAAAGAGCTAGCCGAGAATACCATGTATGCAAAGGGCATTTTTAGCATGTGTATGCAGATGCTAGAAAGAGGTGAAATGGAACAAGAAGACGTTGATCTATTCTTAGAAATTAATGATTGGATAGCGGAAGTTTTGCCATGGCCACCACAATGTAAGAGACAAGAAAAGGTTGTATGTTTTTTTAAGACAGAGAATGCGGATGAGATGATTAAGCTGATTAATCCTATCATGTGGTTATTAGAAAAATATAAACATCCTTATTATGTTGTTTATACAAATTTTCCTGGTGAAATTGTTTATGAAGATAAATATCAAGTCTGCTGTAAAGTAGATGGTAATCTAATTATCGAACCAGTACAGAAAAGCTGGTCACCTGAAGAGGAGGGGGAAGAAAATGGAAATTAAGAAAGAAAGAAATGAGAATGTTTTAACAATCAAAGTAGTAGGAAGACTCGATACAACAACGGCACCAGAATTAGAAGAATCGGTTAAGGAATCGATTGAGGGTGTAGAGGAATTGATATTTGATTTTGAAGAATTAGAATATATTTCTTCTGCTGGTTTACGTGTTCTTTTATCTACACAAAAAGTAATGAATAAACAAGGTAGCATGAAGGTAATACATGTAAATGAAGTAATTATGGAAATATTTGAGGTAACAGGCTTCTCGGATATTTTAACTGTTGAATAGAGGTTAAGAAAATGGCTGAATTAACAATTGAAGCTACATTAGAAAATATACCTAAGGTAACAGCTTTTGTGGATGAACATTTAGAAGAACTAAATTGCCCATTTAAGGCGCAAACACAAATTGATATTGCGATTGATGAATTATTCAGTAATATCGCTAAATTTGCCTATAATCCAGAAGTTGGCCCAGCAACAGTAAATGTAGAAGTAGAAGATGATCCATTAAGTGTAGTAATTACTTTTATTGATCATGGTATTCCTTATGATCCTTTAAAGAATGTAGATCCAGATGTTACCTTATCTGCAGAAGAAAGAAAAGTAGGTGGTTTAGGTATCTATCTTGTAAAGAAAACGATGGATGATATCGCTTATGAATATAAAGATGGTAAAAACATCCTAAAGATTAAGAAAGCGATAGGGTAAATGGATGGCTGATGTGTTTAAAGAAGCATTATTATTTGCGATTGAAGCACATGATGGTGTAACGAGAAAGACCAACAATATTCCTTTCATTTTGCATCCTATGGAAGTAGCTTCTATTGCGGCAACCATTACAGAAGATCGTGAAGTATTGGCTGCATGCTTATTGCATGATACAGTAGAGGACGCAGATGTGAGTCAATTAGAAATACAAGAACGTTTTGGGGTACGTGTTGCCTATTTGGTTTCTTCTGAAACAGAGAATAAAAGAAGGGATATGTTGCCAGAGGATTCATGGCAAATACGTAAAGAAGAATCTATTCTTGAGCTTTCTCGTAGTAATGATCGTGATGTAAAGATTCTTTGGTTATCGGATAAACTATCGAATTTGCGTGCATTTTATCGTTCAAAATTGAAAAAAGGAGATAAGATGTGGGAAGTATTTCATCAAAGAGATCCAAAGAAGCATGAATGGTATTACCGCAGTATTTTAGAACAATTAACTGAATTAAAAGATACCCTAGCATATCAAGAATATGTGGAACTAATAGAGAAGATATTTGGAGAGTGAGAGTATGGCTTTAATTGATGTAAAAAACGATGTAGAATTAACAATTTTTTTAAAGGGGCATATTGATTCAAATAACGCAAATGATGTAGAAGCAGAAATTACTGCAGCGCGTGTTGGTAATGAAGGTAAGCATATTATTATCGATTGTTCAGATTTGGAATATATATCTAGTGCAGGTTTACGTATATTATTGCGTCTAAAGAAAGAAGATGGGAATTTGGTCGTACAAAATGTAAGCAGTGAAGTATATGAAATCTTAGATATCACTGGCTTTACAGAAATGATGGATGTACATAAAGCATATCGTATTATTTCTGTAGATGGTTGTGAAGTAATTGGTCAAGGTGCTAATGGTAAAGTATATCGTATAGATGTAGATACGATTGTAAAAGTATATCGTGATCCAGATTCCTTACCAGATATTCAAAGAGAAAGAGAACTAGCTCGTACCGCATTAATTCTAGGTATTCCTACAGCGATACCATATGATGTGGTTCGGGTAGGGGATAGTTATGGCTCTGTATTTGAATTATTGAATGCGAAGTCATTAGCCCAATTATTAAAAGCAGATGCAAATAAACTAGATGAAATTGTAGGTATTTCTGTTGATTTATTAAAGAAGATTCATAGCACGGTTGTTAAAGAAGGCGCTATGCCTAGCATGAAGGAAGTAGCAGTAAATTGGGTATCCTTCTTAAAGGATTATTTACCTGAAGAAACAGCTACTAAATTATGTAAATTAGTAGAAGCTGTACCAGAAGATCAACATATGTTGCATGGTGATTATCATATCAAAAATGTTATGGTACAGGATGGTGAAGTGTTATTAATTGATATGGATACATTATGCGTAGGCTATCCTATCTTTGAATTCGCTTCAATTTATAATGCATATCAAGGTTATTCAGAAGTAGATCATAGTGTGATTGAGAAATTTCTGGGTATAACTTATGAACAAGGTAAAGCCTTTTGGGAAAAAACATTAGAATTATATTTTGAAGGAAAAACAAAAGAAGAAATTGAAGTAATAGCCGAAAAAGCAGAGCTTATTGGCTTGGCGCGTATTATG
>JAFVFM010000288.1 GCA_017475415.1 Solobacterium sp. | reverse complement strand
ATATTGATTAAGCATTTCTTCGCCCACAACTTGCGATTTTTATATAATTCATTGATTTCTTCTTGTGCTTTACAATAGGCATCAAAATCTGCTAACACAAAATATTCATCATTGCGCATCAATAATTCATCATAGATGATTCTAAAATCATTATAATCGTCCGACCATGTACCATCTACTAAGGAATTGATCACTTTATGTAATCTCTCATCTTGTTCATATAGACTACGAGCGTTGTAGTGATAGCGTAAATCTTCAATTTCTTCTACCGTTAAACCAAAGATTACATCGTTATCTCTGCCTACCAAATCATCAATTTCTACATTCGCACCATCTAATGTACCTAAGGTAATCGCCCCATTCATCATGAATTTCATATTTCCTGTGCCACTTGCTTCTTTTCCTGCTGTACTAATTTGTTCAGATACATCCGTTGCCCCGATTAATACTTCTGACATCGTCACATTATAATTTGGTATAAATACAACTTTAATCCTATCTTTTACATCCGGATCATTATTGATTACTTTAGCTACCCGATTAATTAGTTTAATTACCTTTTTCGCAAAGATATAATTACTAGCAGCCTTAGCCGCAAAGATATAGGTATGATTTTCAAACTTGTAATTCTTTGGATCCTCTTTTAAACATTGATAACGATAAATTACATGCATAATATTCAATAATTGACGCTTATAGGCATGTAGGCGTTTCGCTTGTACATCAATAATAGAATTCGGATCTATCGTAATCCCTGTTTTTTCATAAACATATTTCGCAAGTATCTTTTTCCTTGTCTTTTTTACTTTTAAGAAATCCTTTTGTGTTTTTTCTTTATCCACATGTTTCATTAACTTCTCTATCTTTGTATGATCCTTTTGGTAAGACTTGCCAATTGTTTCATCCAATAAATCCCTTAATTCTGGATTTGCGTAGAGTAACCATCTGCGTGGTGTAACACCATTTGTTTTATTTGAGAAGCGTTTAGGGAATAATTGATAAAAATCCCGGAATAATTCTTCTTTCAATATCTTTGTATGTAATTTTGCAACACCATTTACACTATGCGACCCAACAATAGCCAAATTCGCCATTTGCACTTGATTATCTTTTATAATGCGCACACGTTCAATAAAGTCATGATTATTTCCCACTTCTTCACGCACATCAGCGATAAAACGACGATCAATCTCTTCGATAATCATATAAATTCTAGGTAATAAAGTTTGAATATAACGTGTAGGCCATTTTTCTAAAGCCTCTGACATAACTGTATGATTGGTATAAGCCATTACTTCTAAGGTAATCTTCTTCGCATCTTCCCAAGAATATTGATAATCATCCATAAGCACACGCATTAATTCAGGTACCGCTAATACAGGATGCGTATCATTTAGTTGAATCGCCACCTTCTTACCTAGATTATCTAAGCTAGGATTATGTTTTAAATGTGTGTCGATAATACTATTGATACCTGCACAGACAAAGAAATATTGTTGTTTAAGGCGTAAATATTTTCCTTCTTCTGTACTATCGTCAGGATATACATTTAAACAAATATCATCCACTTCCGATAAATATTTACGATAATCCATATCACGTGGAGCGATATCTGCTGGTTCAGCTGACCAAAGGCGCAATGTATTCGTCATCTTTGTATTTGCGCCAACCATAGCCATATCATATGGAACAGCTAAGATATGTGTAGCATGTACATGTTTAAAATGCATATCACCATGTTCGTCATAAGTAACTTCCAAATTACCATAAAACTTTACATCAACCGAATGCTTTGGCTTACGTATCTCCCAAGGATTACCTATACGCAACCACATATCTGGCACTTCTACTTGCTCACCTTGACGATTAATCATCTGTCTAAATAAACCAGCTCGATAACGAATACAATTTCCATTTACTGGATAACCTAAGGTAGCAGAAGAATCCATAAAACAAGCTGCTAATCTCCCTAAGCCACCATTACCTATAACAGGATCACTTTCTAAATTCGCTAAGTCTTGATAATTAATTCCCATATCCTTTAGGCCATCTACTACCATATCGTAAATGCCTAAATTCTTAAGATTACTTGTTAGTAATCTACCTAATAAGAATTCCATAGAAAAATAATAAACTTGCTTTCCATTTTCTTTTTCTAATCTTTGTTTGGTATCCTTCCAATTTACATTGGCATAGTCACGTACCATTGTGCCTAAAGTCATATACTTTTCCGTAATATGTGTCTTTTCTACTGCCACACCATATTTACGAATCAAGCGTTCTTTATATTCTTTTTTGAATTCCGTTTTATTTTTAAACATGATTCTTCTCTCTTATTTCTTCACTCTACTTTTTTTCTTTGGACAAGTTAACCAAATTGCCGCCCACGGAGCAATACGAACGGTAATACTATTTGTGAATTTAGCACTTTCGTCCTTATTCTTCCATGAAACAATCGGTTCATAATTGCACATATTACAGCCATCATAAATATCTTTTTCTGAATTCAATATTTCCGTATATGTTCCCGCTTGTGGAACACCTAAATCAAAGGCATCATATTCTTGTGCTGTTAAATTCATAATACAAACGAGATATTCTTTTTCATCTTCACGATAGAAACTAAATACACTTTGCTGGGCATTATCAGCATCAATCCATCTAAAGCCTTTTTCATAATTGAAATCATATTTGGATAAACAACTATGATTTGTATAAATGCGATTTAAATCGGTAAAGTAACGCAAGAAAGCATCATGTCTTGGATAATCCAACAAGAACCAATCTAATTCCTTCTTTTCATCAAATTCACGGAAGGTTGCAATTTCATTCCCCATGAAATTTAATTTCTTTCCAGGATGTGCATACATATAAGCATATAGATTACGTGCTTGTGCAAATTTGGCGTCATAATCTCCCCACATACGATCAACTATAGTTTTCTTACCATGTACATTTTCATCATGGCTAAGTGGCATCAAGAACCGCTCACTATAGAAATATGCCATAGAGAAAGTGATTTTATTATGATCCCATATACGATAAATTGGATCGGTTGCATAATATTTTAATGTATCATTCATCCAACCCAAATCCCATTTATAGTCAAAACCTAGACCATTATCTAATGTAGAAACAGTTACTTTAGGGAAGTCCGAACTATCTTCAGCGATCAACATCACACTAGGATATTCTTTATTCAAATAATAATTAAAGCGTTTAATAAAGTCTAAAGAACCTTCATTCGTGCCGCGATCCCGATTGCCACCCCAATAGATTAGATTGCTTACAGCATCCACACGAATTCCATCAATATGATAAATATCACACCAGAAGATAGCTGATGAAATCAAGAATGAACGTACTTCTTCATTCCATAAATCAAAATTCATCGTACCCCATTCCGATTCAGCATCATTTTTATCTTTATATTCGTATAAAGCTTCACCATCAAAATAACGTAAACCAAAAGCATCTTTCACAAAATGTACCGGCACCATATCCATAATGATACCAATCCCAGCTTTGTGACAGGCATTGACAAAATGGGCGAATTCCGTTGGATTACCATAACGCGAAGTTAAGGAATAATAACCACTAGCTTGATAACCCCACGAACCATCAAATGGATATTCATTGAGTGGCATTAGTTCAATATGCGTAAAACCATGTTCAATTACATAAGGCAATAAGTTTTCTTCTAGCATGCCATAGGTATATGGATATTCTCCATTATGTTTCCATCCACCTGCATACACTTCATATATGCTCATTGGCTTATCAAAGTTCTTTGTGCGCTTATTCATCCATGTTTTATCTGACCATTTAATATTATTTAAATCATAGACTTTCGAAGCAGTCTCCGGTCTTGTTTCACTATAGAAGGCATATGGGTCTGCCTTATCATGCACATTCCCTCTCTTATCGATAATTCTATATTTATACGATTCCCACTCTTGTACACCTTCTACAAATATAGACCATACACCTTTAAATTCACTTCTCGCCATAGGAATTGGTCTTTCATCCCAATTGGTAAATGTACCAATTAAACTTACTGAACTTGCATGCGGTGCATAGACAGTAAAGCGTACTCCTTCACTGCCTTCATATGTAAAATGAGCACCAAAAAAACGATAGGCATTTGTACAACGACCTTCATGAAATTCTTGTATTATTTTTGCGCTGTCCATAAAAAATGACCTCCATACTAATCCTGTAATCTATTTTAGCATAGAGGTCTTTCTTTTACATTGATATTTAAAAGCCACCAACCGTAATTCTTGTATCCATACTGGTAATAAGTGGTTTTAAACGATTATATAGCCCTTGATAGCTCTCTGGCAATTGGCTAAATGGAATGACTTCTTGCCCCCTATAATTCGGATTACGATAGGTATAATGTAAATCTGCTTTTACATCCCTTAGCTCAATTTGGTAAGAATTCCCCTCAACCATTTTTACAATCGTCAAACTAGCCATCATACCAACTAAACTATCATTATTTTGGGCACTAATCAGATTCCCTAAGGCATAGAAACATATGCTCTTTCCATCATTTAACCATTGTATTGGCTGAATCATATGCGCATGATTACCGATAATAATCGTCGCTCCAGCATCAGCTAAAGCTTGAGCTAAATATTGTTGTTCCGCATTAGGATAACTTTTGTATTCATCACCCCAATGCATAGCTACAATGACAACATCCACCTTTTCCTTAGCCCGTCTAACCTTAGCAAGTAACTCTTGTAGATGACCAGTATAACAATTCACTAAATATTCTTGCCCAACTGGAGGTCTTAAGCCATTCATTCCATAAGTGTAGGCTATAAATGCATAAGTAATGCCATTAACCTCATGAACAGGAATATCATTTTGTGCAGCGAAAGATAAATTAATACCATCTTCCACTACATTATTCATGCTATTCCAAAAATGCTTTGCGTGAATAGCTCCGCTTGCGTACATATCTAACGTATGATTATTCGCTGTCGATACCAAATTGAAACCCAAGTCGACTAAGTCTCTTCCCAATTGTTCCGGTGTATTGAATTGCGGATAGGTACGAGGACCCAAATGATCCCCACCAAAGATTGTTTCCTGGTTATAGTATGCTAAATCATATTGTGAAGCAATTTGACCAATACGCTGAAACATTGGTTTAAAATTATACCTTCCTCCACCTAATTCTCTTGCCTCATCATAAATTGGCGCATGAATAAGCGCATCACCAACCATAAATAAACTCGCTGTATATTCCTTAGCACCTTTTAAACCATAGCGTTCTAATAGATTCCAAAATTCTTCACTTTTACCAAAGGCTTCTGCTACTTCTATAAAAGATTGACTCTTTAGCCGTTCCAACCAATAGCTAATACCACTAGCTTCACCATATCGATTTAAAAATGTTTGATAACATACTTCCACAAAGGCTTTCTGAGATAGATTTCTATTTTGGAATTCTTTCGAATTAAAGAAGCCTCTTGTCGCTATATAGGCCGCTTCCCTTTTTTGATTAGTGGCTTTAATGATTTTCCCTGTCCAATCATTCAACCCTTGTATATCATAATTTCTTCCCAATACCTTCTTATAACAACGCACTACAAAGGCAGATGCACCTTCATTTTTATCTCTATTTTCTAAAGGTATATCCTCTACGCCCAGGCGAATAGGCATTTGTTGAAGAGATTTTTTGAATTCATGACTTGCAGCAATTTCACGAATCACATAAGCTCGACTATGCCCATAATCATTAATTTTATTTAAATAATACCTCTCACTTTGTCCTCTATTTCTTCCTAAGAATACACGATATGCCGTATTTAAAAATTGTTCATCACTACTTCTTTTATTTTTATACTCCTTACTTTCAAAGAAAGAATAGGCAAGTTTCGTGGCAGAAATTGAACCACGATTTATCGCTTGATTCCAATATTGTTTACCCTGTCTATCCGCTTTTCTTCCCAATACTTCTAGATAAAGACGATCTACAAAATCCCCTACTACATCTTTTGCGTCAATATGAATAAACTGCACATTCACAACAACCAATACTATACAAAGCACGCTCTTAATTATCTTCTTCATCTTCGTCTCGCCCTTCTCTACTTACATCTTACCAAAATAGAAAAAGCCATCCATATTGAAATGGATAGCCAAAACAATTTCTATAAAATAATCGCATTAATTGAATCAATACTCTTCTCAAACTTCTTAGCAATCAAGCTAATAATATCTTCATCACTTTTTTCTGTTAATGTTTCTCTCATTAATTCATATGTTTTCTGTATGGATTCTATTTCCTTTATTCTTCTACCTTCTTCCACTCCTAGGTGTCTACCTTCTTCTATTCCATCTTTTCTTATATCGTCTAGGGCCTTGCACATATCTACTTTTCCTCCCTCTTACCTTATATCATATACAATTTCACTATGCGTTACTACATTTATTAATTCTACAAATTCCCATTCTAATGCTTTATATGTTGCATCACTTTCTACTAATGCTAGTATATCTTCTTTTCGTTGACTCGCTTGCACAAATAAGATGACTTGTTTAATCTGTGTCTTTAGTCTTTCTATATCCTCTTTCGGTATATCATATATCGATAGGATACGACATTTATATTCCTCTATCCATTCTCCAAACTCTTCTACTATTTCTTCTGTAAATCGTTTACTTAATGTATAT
>JAFVFM010000287.1 GCA_017475415.1 Solobacterium sp. | reverse complement strand
ATTGATGACGATTGTAGCACTCGTATTTGCGCCATTATTCTAGAAGATAGGTGGTTTATTCTAGGAGGGAATAGGATGAAAAATAGAGAAGCATTTGAAGGATTGATTCAAAAAGCTAAGGCAAGAAATAAAAGATTAAAGGTTGCTATAGCTGGTGGAGATGTAGAAAATATTATGAAGGGTGTCTTCATGGCAGAGGAAGAGGGTTTTGTTGAGCCTATCTTTATCGGTAATGGAGAAAAGATAAACAGTTTAATTGAAAAGTTAGGCTATAGCGATCGGAAATATGAAATACATAATCTATCAGATGATGTAAATGTTGTGCAATACGCAATTGAAATGGTAAACGCTGGTAAAGCAGAAATATTAATGCGCGGTAATACACAAACAAGAGACTTCTTAATGCCTATTTTGAATAAAGGAAATCACTTGTTAAAAGAGAATCATTTGTTAACACATGTTACCGTATTAAGTATTCCTGATTATCCTCGCTTATTAGCAGTTAGCGATGTTACCATTATGGTTGAGCCTTCTATTGAAGAAAGAAAACATGTTGTAAAGAATATGGTACGTGTATTAGAAGCTTTTGGTATAGAATATCCATCTATTGCCTTATTGGCTTTAGTAGAAAAACCGAGCTTCCATATGCGTGATACTGTTGAAGCACAAAATCTCGTTATGGATCATGAGGAAGAAGAAATTGCACCATGTCATTTAATTGGCCCAATTTCATATGACTTAATTATGTCGAAAGAGGCAGCGAGATTAAAAAATTATGATTGTGCATATTGTGGGGAATTTGATGGCATTGTTGTACCGAATTTAATGTCAGGCAATTTGATTGTAAAAATATTAGAACATAATGCTGGTGCCATTGGGTCTGGTGTCATAGTTGGAGCGAAGGTACCTATCGCTATTACTTCACGTAGTGATAGTGAAGAACAATCCTTCTTATCCTTGGCGACTTGTGTTGCTTTATTGGAAAAGTATTATGAAAATGCATAAAGCAGTAGGGTGGATTCCTACTGCTTTCTAGTTTACATGGTTGAAATATTGCTCTAAATACATTTTATGTGCTATTGCGATAACTGTATTCTTTAACATGAGCTCTTGTTTGGTGAGTGTCTTTTTTCCTTCATTAACTTCTGAATGTTGGAAGGATGATAATACAGATAAGAGATTTTCTTGGAAGAATAAATAGGCCTTCTCTATGGATGTATTATCTGGATTCAGCATATGCAAGAGAATTTTAATATGATCCATACTGAGTACAGTTTTCGCAAAAACAATAAGAATTAAGGTGGCAATTTGATCTCTTGTATAGGTTTTTTTATTTACTCTTGTAATCATCTTTTGTTTCGCATAATTGGAAATCATGGAAGGGGTAACTTCCATCTCTTTGAAGTCTTGTAAATAAGAATTAATATATTTACTTACTTGATCTAAATATAAGCCTACATCGGGTATTTCTTTATAACTTGGTAGCGTAAAGGACGCTAATTGTTCGATTACTTTTGTCATATCTTTAGTCTAGTACGAAACATATAATACGTCAAATAGTATCTCTTGACAGGTTATTGCATAACCGATAGAATGAAGATGGAAAGGATAATGAAAAACCGATATGACGACAATGAATAACCCAATAAAGAATATCTACTTATTTCGCTTAAAAGATTATTATTCTGCTTTAACACATATTATAGGATTCATATTATCGATTTTGGCTATGCCTATTCTTTTGTGTAAAGCTGCAGCGAATCATGCGAATTTATCATCTCTTATTGCCTATTCCATTTATGCCTTAAGTATGATTCTTTTATATGGTGCTAGTAGTGCATATCATTCTTTTAATATATCTCCTAAGGCTAATGCCATATTGAAAAGAATCGATCATATGTCTATCTTTATTCTTATCGCTGGTACATATACACCTATATGTGTAGTAGCGCTAAGGGATGCACAAGGTTTATGGTTATTATTCGTTACTTGGTTATTAGCGTTAGCAGGTATTATATTTAAATATTTCTTTGTCTTCTGCAAAAAATGGGTTTCTTCTATTCTCTATTTGGCAATGGGGTGGTTGTGTATATTTATATTACCAGCCTTATATAAACAATTAGGTATATTCGGTTTTCTTTTATTGGCAATAGGAGGCTTATTCTATTCTATTGGTGCACTTATTTATGCGAAAAAGAATGAGAAAGAAATATTCCCTGGTTTTGGTGCCCATGAAGTATTTCATTGTTTTGTCTTAGCTGGTTCCTTATGCCATTTCCTTGTTGTATTATTCTATTAATTCGGCAAGAGTACCACGCCTGACCTACTGGATCAGACGTGGGTGAATTGTCTCAATCTTTTTGATGTTGAATATATTGTTTAACAACCGAAGTGGTTTTTTCGCTGACAGTACCGATGAAATACGATAGACTCCAGAAATAAGGCTTCCAATAGTAAGGCTTTAACTGTTTCGAGAAGTTCTGTCGTATTT
>JAFVFM010000024.1 GCA_017475415.1 Solobacterium sp. | reverse complement strand
TTACAGTTCCTCCGCAAAGTGCTTCTTTAAATGTCCAAATGTAAGCACACCAACTACCACCATAACAACGCCAAAGACTAAGGCTAGAATTAAAGTAGATAATTGAGGTACTTGTTTATAGTAGAGTATATCTCTATAGGCTATAATTACTGGCGTCATTGGATTCAAAAAGAAGATACTCAATAACCGCTCAGGCACAACATCTAAACCATACATAATTGGTGTTAAGAATTGCCACAACATGGCAATAATACCAATGAAATATTCTGTATCTCTAAAATATACGGTTACTCCAGATAATAACATCGTCATACCTAAGGCAATTAAGAATTCAATAATCATAATGAGTGGTAAATACAGAAAGGCAACTAAGTTAATGCCTTTACCTGCAATCAGTAATACCACAATAACCACAATTAAGCTTAATACCATATTAATGAATTGGCTTACCACAAAGGATAAAGGAATAATTTCCCTTGGGAAATATATCTTCTTTACCATATCACCTTGTGCTCTAATACAACCAGCACCGCCTGTTAAGCAACCACTAAAGAATAACCACGGAATCAAAGCTACAAATAAGAATAAATAGAAATCCTGAATTCCATTTCTTAAGATGACAGAGAAAACAACCGTATATACACCTAATTGTAATAGCGGGTTTATAAAGGTCCATAAGAAGCCTAAGGCCGAACCTTTATACCTACCACGCAAATCACGATGCACTAGACTCACTAACATTTCTCTATATGCATATATTTCTTGAATCATTTTTACCATAATTTTTAACCCCGTGTATTATAACACTACTATCCATAAGCGCAAATAAAACTATTTACGCTTCACTTTCCGAATTACCTCTTGTCCCTCACCATAAATATGGAAATAACTATATTCATCCTTGTCGGATAAATGAATCATAGATATTGTATTTTCTTCTAAACTATACTCATCTTTTTCATTTACCTTAACGATCACATCATTACAACTACCGCAAATAATAGGTATTTCAACTGCCTCTTTCGTAATAAACGAAGGTATATCTACTTCCAGCTTTCCTTCATGATAGTCAATCGCAATCATTGGTGTTTCACCATATTGTTTTTGGTATGCTCTAGCATACTTCCAATAGGCTTCATTGCCATAATCTTCTAAATGAAAATGATGATCTTCTTTTTTCTTACTTTCTACAGTATCTAATAGCTCTAACATTTTTTGACTAGTATCTTGCCAAGAATAACGTTCATATTCCTTTTTAATCTTTTCTTTTCTACTTTCTCTATATGTTTCATCATTTGCGTATTGAAGTACTAACTTAGAAAAAGCTTCTATATCATTTAAAGGAAAATGTTCAGCTAAGCCTTTACCAACCTCCATTAATACAGGCCTATCACTAGCGATTACTGGTGTTCCTCTTTCAAAGGCTTCTATAATTGGCAAACCAAAACCTTCTTCATAGGAAGGAAAGGCTACACATAAGGCATGTTCATATAAATATTTTAAACTTGCATCACTTACACCTCTAAAATGGAATAATAATTTATCTTTTAAAGGATGCTCGTTTATTCTTTCCATAATGGCATCTGCCTTCCAACCAATAGCTCCTACAAAGACTAAGGCTATATTTTCATCAGCTAATTTTTCTTCTAAGGCATCTATAAGAAATAAACCATTCTTTCTTGGCTCAATCGTTCCAACAGAAAGAATATATTTTTTTCCTTCTATGGCAGCTTGTATATCTTTATCCACCTCATCATTTGCCCTATCTTTAAAATCAGAACCCAACCAAGAATAACCACCTTTGACTTTCTCTATTCCTATACTTTGGCATAATTCATTTATGGAATCTAATACACTTTGGGTAGAAGTAATAATATAATCTGCATATTGTATGGTTGCCCCAATATAGCCCATAAATTGATTCGTTGATGCATTATCGCAATAATCTGGATAATAAATCGGAATCAAATCGTGCACAAAAACAACTACACCTACACCCTTTTCCTTTAAGCGAGGATATAATTCCATTCTTGGATAAGGAGAAGTCCACACAGCATCTAAATCATAGAGCAGATAATCTTCATTCAATGCATCTAAATCATATCTTTCTTTTGTGAATAAAATGGTTTTATTGATACCCTCTTTTATTCCATAATGTTGTTGGAATTTCTTTTTATCAATGCGATAAAAACAATCATCCTTTGTGCTATAGGCAATTAAATCGATTCTTTCTTCTTTTAACTTAAGCATTTCTAAAACAACATTACGTACAACACGCTGAATACCGGTTACTCTTTGTGTACGCAATAATATTGTTACATCAATAATGATTCTTCTTTCTACCAACGTACCCATTTCTTCACCTTTTCTTTCCACTTATCTGGTAAAGCCACATAACGCACGTTTTGATAAGCCCCTTTTAAACTAGGCGCAACTTTCGCTACTAATGTACCTAAAGACAAAGAAGAACGTAAATGGCCTAAATGATAAATTTTTGGATTTTGAATTTTATATTCCGTTGATTTACTTAAGCTTTCTAATACTTCTTTTTGGAATTCTTCTTTTGGTAAAGATAATTTCTCTTTATACGCTTCTATCGCAGCTTCACTAGGAAAGCGTGAAAAGAAACAACGATAAGCCATTAAAAGAAAATCCATATTTTCTAATTTACTTAAGTCTTCTATATCTGTATAACGATAATCTCTTTCTACATCAAAAAGGTAAGCTTCTTTCGATAAGAAGGCTTCAGGATGTTTGAAATTCTTTTTGGTTATATCATATATCGATGCATATACATCTCTTTCCTTCATATCTCTTCTAACCTTTCTATTAATTCCTTTACATTAGTATACGTTATATAACTTAATCCTTTATATTTAGGTTTATCCTTCGCATGAATCAGTAATTGTATAGAATCACTTTCAATAAGTTCTCTCTGCTTATTATTTAAGGCTTCATTTTCCCCTACCACTAT
>JAFVFM010000286.1 GCA_017475415.1 Solobacterium sp. | reverse complement strand
TGATTGGTATGGTAACCATCTTACTTTGTTTTATTGGCGTAAACTTAGGAAAAAAGATAGGGGAGAGATTTACTCGTCATGCCACTATCTTTGGTGCTTGTATTTTGATTTTGATTGCGATTGAATTATTAATCAAGGGTTAGCTTATCAAATACATCTTTAAAGTCGGCATGGATACAAAGGTCGACTTTATCATCATATGGGGTTGTGGATTTATTGATGAGGATAAGATTATTCCCTGTAAAATAACGTAATAAGCCGGCAGCGGGATAGACAACTAAGGATGTTCCTAAAACAATTAAAGTATCTGCCTTACTTAATGCAACTAAAGCTTGATGCATAATTGCTTCATCTAAAGGTTCTTCATATAAAACAACATCAGGCTTAATGAGTCCACCACATTTTGTGCAATAAGGAACATCTTCTGTATGTAAAATATCTTCCATTGTGTATGCCTCATGGCATTTAATACAATAATTTCTTGCTACACTACCATGTAATTCATATACATTTTTACTACCAGCTTTTTGGTGTAAACCATCAATATTTTGTGTAATAACACCAATGCCTTTGCCTTTCTTTTCTGTTTCGGCAATAAAATGATGTACTTGATTAGGCTTTACAGCAGGGTAAAGCATTTTATCTTTATAAAAGCGATAGAATTCTTTTGTATTTTCATAAAAGAAGTGATGCGAAATGATGGTTTCTGGTGGATAGGCATATTGTTGATTATACAGTCCATCTTGGGAACGGAAATCCGGTATGCCACTAGCTACAGATACACCTGCTCCTGTGAAAAAGAGAATGCGTTTACCTTGATGAATCATTTCTTGTAAAATCTTTAATTTGTCTTCCATACTACCTCCTAATACGTTTCTTCTATATGTTTTGCGATTGCGCGTACTTCTTCAATTAATTCCTTTGGGGCAAGGATTGTGATCTCTTTATAAAATTGTAACAGCCAACTAATTAAAGTAGGACTTATAGCTGTACGTAAACTAACAGAAAAGAATTCTTCATTTACTTTGTTGATTAGAATATCTTTACCAAATTGATCAAATAGGATATTGGCAATCTTTAAATCACAATTTAATCTTACACTTTGCATCTTTCCACTATACATATTGAAGTTATGACTCATATAGGTATCTAAGTCGAAAATAGGGGAATCATCATTTTGACTATCTTCATCTAGTTCGACTAGTTCCATTTTATCAATGCGGTAATTGGTAAATGTTTTGTATGTTGGCGAATAGAGAATAGCATAATAGCGTCCTTGCCAAGAAGTAATTGCATAAGGGAATAAATAATATTTTTGCTTATTTTTGCGATATTTTTTTTCTTTACTTACCGTAATATCATAATACCGAAAAGAAACAGCCTTTTGTTTTTGGATAGCGATAAGTAGTATATCAATATATTCTAGTACATAAGTGTTATCTGTTTTTAAGCTACTATTACTTATCGTTTTAGGTAAATGAAGAGAGGTTAAAGAATCCAATTTCTTATCCATACTACGGGTTTCTTTTAAAGATAAAGAGAAAGCTTCAGCGATAGTTTGTTTTAATAAGAAGATTTCTGAATCGCGAAATTGTTTCTCTAAATAATAGCCTTTTTTACGTTTGATCTGTTTAAAAAGAACAGGAAAGCCATATTCATTTAGGACACGTATTGCTTTATATATAGAACGACGATCAAAATATTCACCATCTTCTTCTAGTGAGGCTTGAATATCTTTGATATTCGCAATGTGATTTTCATCTGTATTTTTTTTTAAAAAAGAATACAGATAAAGTGGTAATTCGATGATATCCATATTTTTTATTTCTTTTCTATATTGTACATCACCATGTACAGATAAATCTATAGTCTCTGCTAAGATAGCTATAGAAACGAGGTGTGTTATGAACAATAAAGTGAAATTTTGTATCGCGGAAAGCTTTGTTCTACTTTCCTTCTCTTATGCTGCAGATGGTTATCCTATTCCTTCTTTATTATGTGCATGCATTGCAGTAGGCATGGCAATATGTAGCAATTCCCTTATGCTATATAGAAAGAAGTTTATTTGGATATTAGCTTATTCTATTCTACAAATGATGGTTGTACGTTTCTCTTCTTTAGAGGCACAGGTTCCTGTGCTACCGTTCCTCATCATCTGTAATACAAGTTTTTCTTACTTGTGGATGGAAAAAGATTTTGCAGATATAAAGGATATGATGCAAGGGATTGTTACAGTTATGCTGGCACTGTATTTTCTTGCCTTTGTGTTCGGTGATGCACGTTTCTCGTTTCTTGAAACATTGTTGTATATCGCTTTAATCTTTGCGCCAATTGTTTCCTTATACCTCTACAAGTGTGCAAAGGCTATCCTCACAATCAAAAGCTTTGTGAATACAACAATGATGCGATAGAATAGTACCTATGAAACAAATGATTGAAAAAATCTTTTTGAAGGATTCATATCGCACGGCAGAAGAAGAAAGGTTTGCGAAGGCAAGCCTTTTTGCCTATGTAGGTGTGGTTGCTAATATTGTTTTATTCTTATTAAAGGCAATATTAGGGCTAATGGTGAACTCTTTATCCTTACTTTCTGATGCCTTTAATAATTTGTCAGATACGATGAATTTTGTTTTATCTTTAGTTGCTGCACATTTATCGAAAAAGCCAGCAGATGAAGAACATCCGTTCGGACATGGCCGTATTGAATATATTATGGGCTTTGTGATAACGATCATTATTTTTTTAGCAGCATATGAATTTCTAAAACAAAGTATAGAGCGTATCTTGCATCCTAATTCTTTGACATTTAGCTATATTACAATTATCTCTTTAGTAATCAGTATCATAATCAAATTATGGTTAGCGAAAATATTAAAGAATGTAGGAAAAGAAATAGATCACGTTTCCTTAATCGCTAGTGGCTCAGATTCTTTAAATGATGCAGTAATCACTAGTGTTGTATTACTTTCTTTCTTCTTATATCGTATTCGATCGGACATTCCTTTTGATGGTATTGCTGGAGTAATGGTCTCTATTTTTATTCTGATTAGTGGTTATGGTATCGCCAAGGACACCATTGGAAGATTATTAGGGAATAATAGTCATACAAAATTAATGGACGAAATCAAAGAAATCATTCTAAGTAGAGAAGAAATATTATCTATACATGATCTTGTATTACATGATTATGGGCCAACGAATAAAATGGCTTCTGCGCATGTAGAAATGGATAGCCAATTTACTTTGCTAAAGGCACATTCTATCATTGATCAAATAGAAGATGAAATAAACAAACGCTATGGTATACAGATGACAATTCATATTGATACAATTGATATTCATAATGAAAGAAGGGCGAGGATTGAGTCTTATTTACAAGCTGCTTTAGAAGAATATTATCCTGAATTGCATATACATGGTTTACATCTAGAAGGAAAAAAGAATATACATTTTGATATTGAAGTTCCCTTTTCATCGACGATTGATGAGGATAAATTAGTATATGATTTAACAAAAAAATTGGAAGAAAAGGGAGAAGATGTACAAATCCATGTGACTTTTGATCAAGGTTTTACATCTCGAGGATAAGATGAAGAAAAACTATTTATATGAATTATCGCTTGTATTAACGACATTAATTTGGGGCAGTGCTTTTGTTGCTCAACAAAGTGGTAGTGAATATGTAGAAGCCTTTACCTTTAATGGCTTACGTGCATTTATCGCTATTTTTACTTTATGGATTGCTTATCCTTTTATTCGCAAGAAAAGCTTATCGATTTCTTTATTATTGGATTCTTCTTTATGTAAGGCGGGAGCGATATGTGGCTTTTTCTTAACTATGGCAATGTTTTTCCAACAATATGGTATCGCTTATACATCTGTCGCTAAGGCTGGCTTTCTAAGTGGTTTCTATGTTATTTTTGTGCCTTTATTAAGCATCTTTTTAGGCAATAAATTAAAAGTGAATATTTGGGTTGCTGTTTTATTATCGATGATTGGCTTATATTTTTTAAGTATTTCAGAAGTGGATAGTTTTGCGGTAGGGGATACATATATTTTGATTTGTGCTTTTATTTATGCCCTGCAAATTATGTCTATTGGCCATTATGCACGAAGAGAAGATCCTATATTACTTACCTTAATGCAATTTGTATTTGTGGCAATCTTTAGTTTTATCTTAATGTTTATCTTTGAAAAACCAGCTCTTCAAAATATTCAAAAAGCAGTACCATCCTTACTTTATGCAGGTATGTTTTCGTCTGGTGTGGCCTATTGTTTACAAACAATAGCCCAAAGGCACATTGATTCATCTATTGCCAGTATCTTAATGTCATTGGAATCTGTTTTTGCAGCCTTGTCTGGTTATCTGTTTTTACAACAAGGAATGAGCTTAAGAGAAATAGGTGGAGCGATATTAATCTTTTCAGCAGTAATTATTGCGAATATGCCTTATGGTTTTCTTAAGAAAAAACATATTGACCATCGGTCAAAATAATTGTATATTGTTTTTGTAAGAGGAGGTAGTCGATATGGACTTAGGAAGAGATATTACAAAAACATACCCAATGGATGTAGATACTAGTGCACAAAATGTTGCCTATGCCCTTGCAGAATTCTTAGATTTAAAAAAGAATATGATTACACAAACAATGCGTGTAAAAAATGGTTATATGATTCAATGTAAGGGAGACGCAAATGCAGAATGGACAAAATATTTAGGTATGGATGCTGCACTTAGTGTTGAATTAATTCAATCTAATGACCAACTTGTTGTCACTATTGGCTTTGATAAATGGATGGAAAAATTAGGTATAGCAGCAGCTGGTGCTGTATTATTCCAACCATTACTCATTACTGCTGGTATTGGTGCTTTACGTCAAGCGACTATGCCACAAGAGATATTTGCCTTCATTGAAGATTATCTCAATGTAATGCCAATTGAGGAATATGCAACAGTGGAAAGAAGCATAAATTTGGATATGAATTGCCCACATTGTGGTACAGCGAATAAGGCTGGGGCAATCTATTGTAAACATTGTGGTGAAGAATTAATCGTAAAAGAAAAACATTGCCCAACTTGTGATGCTTTATTAGATGGCGATGAAATGTTCTGTCCACATTGTGGTTCGAAATTACATTCTTAAAATAAAGATCCTTAGGATTGACCTAAGGACCTTTTATTATTTGTTAATGAGTAAGTTTGTAAGTTTCTTTGTGAAGGAAAGAGGATCTTCAATTGGTAAGCCTTGAATCAGTAGAGCTTCTGTATAGAGTACTTCAGCTAAGTCTTGAATATCTTCTTTTTTGTCATATGTATTCTTTAGCTTTTCAAATAGTGCGTGTTTAGGATTGAGTTCTAAGACTTTCTTCGCTTTGATTTGTCCTTTTTGAAGTGGGTCATTTGCCATATAGCGTTCCATTTCTAAAGATAAGCCATCCTTAGCGACAATACATACTGGATCTTCATCTAAGCGAGTTGAGATTACTACTTCTTCTACTTTATCGCCTAATATTTCTTTTACTTTATCCAATAATTCTTTATTTTCTTCGGTTGCCTTTTCTTTTTCTTTCTTTTCTT
>JAFVFM010000285.1 GCA_017475415.1 Solobacterium sp. | reverse complement strand
TAAAGATTGTTTCGCATAAGCTTCCTTACGCTCATGTTTTTTTACTTTAGTCTCTAAATGCATAATACCAAAATTCGCATTCATTGGCTGAAAATGTTTTTCATCTGCATGAGAAATATAATAACTCATAGCCCCTAACATCGTATGATTTCCAGGTTTCACTAAGGCTTCTCCTTTTAAATAATGCGCCATATTAATACCCGCTAACATACCCGAAGCTGCACTTTCAATATAGCCTTCTACACCTGTCATTTGTCCTGCGAAGAATAAATCTTCTCTATTTTTAAATTGATAGCTTTCTTCTAAGCATTTAGGAGAATTTAAAAAAGTATTTCTATGCATAACTCCATAGCGCACAAACTCAGCATTTTCTAAGCCTGGAATAAGCGAGAATACACGCTTTTGTTCAGGAAAGGTAAGATGCGTTTGAAAGCCTACCAAATTAAATAAATTACCTTCTACATTATCCTGTCTTAATTGGACAACTGCATATGGACGTTTGCCATCAACTTCTAGGCCAACAGGCTTAAGTGGTCCAAAGACTAAAGTTTGTGCACCCCTTCTTGCCATTTCTTCTACAGGCATACAACCTTCAAAATACTTTTCTTCTTCAAAGTCGTGTAAGGTAGCTGTTTTCGCATTTACCAATGCTTCATAAAAACGATAGAATTCTTCCTGTGTCATTGGACAATTTAAATAATCCGCACTACCTTTATCGTATCTAGATTTACGATATACTTTATTTAGATCTAAAGATTCTAATGTAACAATAGGTGCTGCAGCATCATAGAAATAAAAGGATTCTTCTTGTATCAATTCTTGTATTGCTTTAGCTAAGGCATTAGAAGTCAAAGGACCTGTTGCAATAATTGTTGGTTGTTTTGGTATTTCTGTTATTTCTTCTGAAATATAATGCACTAAAGGATTCTCTTTTATCTTCTTAGTAAGATAAGCAGAAAAGCCCTTACGGTCTACCGCAAGAGCTGAACCAGCTGGAATTCTAGTACTATCTGCACCTTCCATAACTAAAGAGCCTATAGTGCGCATTTCTTCCTTCAATAAACCCACTGCATTGGTTAATGCATCTGAACGCAATGAATTCGAACAAACTAATTCCGCAAAATCTTCACTATGATGAGCAGGTGTGAACTTCTTCGGTTTCATGTCATAAAGATCAACTTCAATTCCTCTTTTCGTTAATTGATAGGTTGCCTCTACCCCAGCTAAACCTGCTCCTATTACATTCGCTTTAAGCATCTTCACCCTTTTTCTTTTTCGTTGTTGTCTTTTTCTTTGTCGTAGTTTTCTTCGTTGTTGTCTTTTTTGCTGATGCCTTTTTTGCTTTAGGTACAATACGTTCTCCGTCTAAGGTTTCCATATAATTGCATGTTGGAAAGCCTGAGCAGCCATGGAAGAAAGTTCCATAACGTGATTTTCTCTTTAGTAATTCTTTACCACATTCAGGGCAAGTAATACCTGTATTTTCTGGTACATATTTATTCTTATCCACTATCTTTCTTGTATATTTACATTTTGGAAAACTATCACAAGAAATAAAGCGACCAAAGCGACCATTACGATAAACTAATTCACTACCGCAATCTGGGCATACCTCTCCTACTTTTTCTAATTCCTGTACTTCCATATTCTCATAAGCATGGTCTAATAAAGGAATAAATTTATCATAGAAGTCTCTTAATGTTTTGACTTCATTCGCCTCACCTTCAGCAATTTCATCTAATTGTGTTTCCATAGAGGCAGTATAGGCTACATTAATGATGTCGGAAAAGAATTCATCTAGCTTTTCCGTTGTTAATATACCTTGTTCCGTAGGACGGAATACCTTCGTTTTACTTTTTTCCGTAGAAGGCTCTAAGGTAACATAGCTACGCGCTTGAATCGTATCAATAATTGTTGCATAGGTAGATGGTCTACCAATACCATCTTCTTCTAAAGCTTTAATTAAACGAGCTTCTGTATATCGAGCTGGTGGTTCAGTGAAATGTTGGCTAGGTTTAATTTCTTTAGCACTTAACTCTTCACTTTCTTGAAGATTTGGTAATAATGTATCCTTATTGGTTTCATAATCACCATATACTTTTAAATAACCATCAAAGATTAATGTACTACCAGTAGCACTAAAATCATACTTCTTTTGATTTAAAGTTACACTTAAGGCATCAAATTTCGCAGCAGCCATCAAAGAAGCTACAGCCCGCTCATAAATTAATTTATATAACTTATATTCCTCACTCTTCAAATAGCCTTTAATCGATTCAGGACTATAGTTCAAATTAGTAGGACGAATTGCTTCATGGGCGTCTTGGGCATTATCATCATTTTTTACTTTATAATAACCAAGATAATTCTTACCATACAATTCTTCAATGCGTTCTCTACATGCATATACAAATTGATTAGATAAACGTGTACTATCCGTACGCATATAGGTAATTAAACCTTCTTGCCCATTACCTACATCCACACCTTCATACAACCTTTGGGCTATGCTCATTGTACGCTTTGAAGAAAAAGATAATTTAGTACTAGCTTCTTGTTGGAGAGTACTTGTAATAAATGCTGGTTTTGCCTCACGCTTACGTACTGTCTTTTTTATTTCTTTTACAACAAATAAGCCTTGGCAATTCTCATATACTTCTTTGGCTTCTTCTTCCGAAGTGAGCTTAGCTTTTTTTCCATCTATCTTTGCCAATTGAGCAGTGAATTCTTTATTATCCTTTTCGAATATCGCATCAATATTCCAATATTCTTCTGGAATAAACGCTTGAATTTCTTTTTCACGGTCAACAATCAATTTCAAAGCAACAGATTGCACACGGCCAGCTGACTTCGAATGAATCTTTTTATTGATTAATTTCGATAATTTAAAACCAATAATACGATCTAATATACGTCTTGTTTCTTGTGAATGCACTAAATCCATATCTATCGCCCTTGGTTTTTCAAAAGCATCTAATACAGCATTCTTTGTGATTTCATGAAAGGTAACACGATTCTTATCTTCTATATCCAAGCCCAATTCATCAGCTAAATGCCAAGAAATAGCTTCCCCCTCTCTATCAGGGTCGGTTGCTAGATATACATGATCTGCACTTTTTACCTTTTTCTTTAAATCATCTACTGTAGATTTTTTATCTTTAGAAATCACATAGGTAGGTTCAAAGTTATTTTCAACATCAACACCTAAACCACCCTTACCTGAAGTAGCTAAATCACGAATATGACCAACACTAGGTACTACTGTATATTCTTTACCGAGATATTTCTCGATTGTTTTTGATTTTGATGGGGATTCTACAATTACTAAATTTTTCATCTTTCACCTCATTTTTTCATGCACTGCCTAGCATAGACTAAAATAGAAAGAACTGTCAACCTTTACAAATGACGAATTTGTTCTAGATCATAAAGAGGAATCGCTCCTTCTTCAATTAATTTATTACAGCCTTCACCTACTAATTCACCATAATGATGAGGTACACAATAAATATCTTTCCCTAAATCTAATGCATATTCTACCGTATGCATCGTACCAGATTTCCTTTTCGCTTCTACAACAATCACCTTTTCAGCTAAGGCAGCTAATAAGCGATTACGCCAAGGAAAGTGCCCTTTTTTCGCGCTAACATGAGAAGGATATTCACTTAAGATTAAATGTTCCTTCTTCATTCTTTCATAGAGCTTTTTATTCTCTTTAGGATAGATTCTATCTAGTCCGTTCCCAATAATACCGATAGTTTTCTTTCTGTCAAGAGAAAACATATGTGCATAGGCATCAATTCCCTTTGCTAAACCAGAAACAATCGCTAATTCTTCATCACTTTCTTCGACAATTGTTTTGACCATCCTTTTCCCATATAAAGAAGGCTCTCTAGTCCCTACTATAGTGATCTTTCTTTTCTTTAATAAGGATAAATCACCTGCATAATAAAGGATGAATGGTGGATATTTCAAAGCACAGAATTCTTTAGGATAAGCTTCATCAAATAGAGTAATATATTTTTCCTTTATCTCTTTATCCTCAACTTCTTCCTTTTCGATTATCGCTTTGTATACCTTACGATACTCACCTTCATATTTTTCATTCAGTAAGGCCAACCATTTTCTTTTATCCATAATAAAACTCCCTTCATTTATATATAGCAACAAAGAGAGTCTTTTCCTTTAAAATAATTTAATTCTTCGATATGCATTTCTAACAGGCGCAAAGCTCTTGCGATGAATCGGTGTAATACCATATTCTTCTAATGCCTGCATATGAGCCTTTGTCGGATAACCTTTATTTTGAGCAAATAAATACTCTGGATACTCCATATCATATTCTTTCATGATGCGATCCCTACTTACTTTCGCTAATATACTAGCAGCAGCTACGGCGATAGACTTTTGATCAGCCTTCGTGGGATGAAAGACAATTTTACCTTCTATTTCTATTGGCATAGCATCGGTAATCACAACATCTGCTTTAGCTTCTGAAGCTAAAAGCGTCATCGCTCTTTGATCTGCATGATAAATATCATAGCGATCTATATCTTCAACAGATACTTGCATAATTTTATACCATAAAGCATCTCTAATAATGATTTCATATAAGGCATCTCTTTTCTTTTCACTTAGCCCTTTTGAATCATAGATTTCTTCATTTTGATATCCTATCGGAAAGATAACCGCTGCTACGGTTAAAGGACCAGCTAATGGGCCTCGCCCAGCTTCATCTAAGCCAACTATAGACATCCCTTTAGGCCAATATTCCTCTTCATATTCATTCGAGCACTTCTTGATCACTTTCCTGGGCATGTTCTAATGTTAACCTTCCTAATTTACCTTTACGTAATTCATATAAGAATAATTCAGCGGCTCTTTTGGTGTCTAATTCATCATTTTCCTTTTTTAAATTACGCTTATTCGCTAAAGCTTTTAAAATACCATTTGGATTAGCATCTTTTTCTGCATCATATAATTCTTCCAAATAACCTGGATAATGATTTTGAATGATTCTTATCGTATCCATAGCTAGACTTTTTTTGTTTAAAATATCATCATTAATTGAACCCAAAGCAGCTAAAACAATACCTATTTTTTCATCATCAAATTTAGGCCATAATACACCTGGTGTATCTAATACATCCAATTCTTCATCGGCATGAATCCATGTTAAGCTTTTTGTAACACCTGGCTTATCCGCCGCCTTTACGGTATTTTTACGGGCAATACGATTAATCATTGTACTTTTCCCTACATTTGGTATACCGCAAGCCATAGCTCTAATTGCACGTGGGCGAATCCCTTTAGCACGCTTTGCTTCTCGCTTTTTTTCCATCAACAACAATGCTTCTTTAATGATTTTTTTTGCACAACTAGAATCATGCATGATATCGACAGCTAAACAGGCTACATTTTCATTTTTCAAAGCTTCTATCCATTTCTTTGTCGCTATAGGATCAGCCATATCTGACTTAGACAAAAGAATTAGCCTTGGTTTACCAGAAGCTAATTCCTTTAATATAGGATTGATACTCGCATTAGGCATACGTGCATCACGCAATTCAATAATCATATCCACAGCCCTAAGACGCTCTTCCATTTGCCGCCTTGTTTTCTCCATATGACCGGGATACCAATTGATATTCAGCGAGTCAAATTGTTTTTGTGTATTCTCTTTTTTTGCCATAATTTACCATGTCTTAAATCCAAAATGATTAAATGGGAATAAGACAAAAATACCTTTAGATATAATTTGTTCTTTTTGGAATGGACCATATACACGGGAATCCGTAGAATGTGGTCGATTATCCCCTAAACAATAATATTCATTTTCGCCTAATGTTAATTCCGCTATATCCCCTGTAAATATAGGACCTTCACTAGCCTTATATTCTTCATCTAAATATGTTTCTTTCACTGGTTCGCCATTTATATAAAGTACATCTTGATTAACTTCTATTGTATCACCTGGCATACCAATCAAACGTTTCACCAAATATTCATCTCTATCTGCTAAATGTATGATGACTATATCAAAGCGTTTTAAATGATTTAATTTCATACCAATTAAATTAGAAAAGCCTATTTCCGCATCTTCTAATGTAGGATACATCGAACTACCTTTTACTTTAACAGGACGGATAACGAAGGTAGTTAATAATAAGATGACCGCAAAACTAATCGCTAAATCCTTCAAAAATAAGAAGACTTCTTTTAAGGCAGAGGATTCCTCTTCCTCTTCTTCCTCGATTTGTTCAACTATCTCTCTTTTTTCCCCAACATGACTTTCCATATCAGCAGGAATATCAATTTCCTCTATTGTAGAAAGATCCATTGTATCTTCAACAACATCTTCTTGATATGCTCCTTCTGATAATTGTTCTAACATAACTGTTTCATTTATATATTCTATCTTCTTATCTTCACTCATTTTCTTCACTTCCGCTAGTATTATACTCTGTAAACAAAAAAAGAGAAAGCATTGCTTTCCCTTTTTCCTAGATTATCGACGATCTTCTTTAATACGTGCATTCTTAGCAGATAAGCCCTTAAGATAAGTTAGCTTAGCTCTACGAACTTTACCACGACGTACTACTTCAATCTTTTCAATGATTGGTGAATGAACAGGGAATGTTCTTTGTACACCAATACCACCGGAAATCTTTCTTACTGTGAATGAAGCTCCGATACCACCATTTGAACGGTCAACACATACACCTTCAAATACTTGGATACGAGACTTTTCACCTTCACGAATACGAACATTTACTTTTACTGTATCACCTGGCTTAAATGTAGGGATATCATCACGTAATTGTTCTTTTGTGATTTTGTCAACTAAACTTAAATTCATGACATTTCTCCTTTTCTACGTGTAATCAGCCGTTCTTAGCCTTCTTGCCAGCGGAACAGTGACGCGCACAGCGCTTTAAGATAATATCACAAACTAATATAATACGCAATATTTTCTTAATACCATATGCGCATAAGGATAGATAAGAACAGATTCTTCTTAATTGCTATATCTCTTATTTCTTTTAGCCATTCATCTTGTTTATCATATTCTTCCTCTATCATTTCATGTTGTGAGAAGCGTGCTTTCTTTGCCATATCTACTATACTCTCATCCATTGGTAAACCGCTTATTTTCGCAATGGACAAACCATAATGGTAGCGCCTTAAATAATCCTGATTATTCTTTTTGGTTTCAATATATTTATGGATATACAATTTGCGCAAACCATATATCGCTAATAATAGGCAAATAAGGAATAAGAAGACTAGAACATTCCGATTCATTTGTATACCTTTTTCTTCACTATTTTCTTCTCTATTCTCTTCTTCTTCAATAACAACATCTTGGCTCGGATTAGTTTCTTGTTCACGCTCATTTTCGCTTATCGTTTGTCCTAAAGAGGCGCTTGGTGTAGCCTCAACAGCCACCCATCCTTTTTCTTCATCAAATATTTCGCACCATGCATGAGCGTCACTATCATAGGCAATTGAATTTTCATATGGTGATACTTTTACATAATATCCTGTTGCATAACGTGCTGGTATGCCATATATACGCATTAACATCGTTAATGTTGTAGCATAATGTACACAATATCCCTCTGTTGCATCTTCTAGAAAATAAGCCACAAAATCTTTTTCTAATGGTGGTACAGTTGCCTGCGTTGTATAAGAGGCTATCCCTTTTACATAATCTTGTAATAACAAGATTAATGCATCTTTGTCTTCTAAGGTAATTCCTCTTTCTATCATTAATCCATTAATTTCTGAAATAGTAGAAGAAATCTCTTCTTCTAAACCTATTGGTATTTGTAGATAGGCGTCATATACAAAGCGAATATATTGATTATCTGTATAAAGATAATTGCCATACTCACTAGGCACAAAATGATATTCATAATAGCTTCTACCTACTGGATTCACTAAGAAAGAATCATAATGATTTTGTGCTTCACGAGGCAAATAATAAGCCCCATAAGGTAAGAAATACGTGCCATAATGCTTCTTGGTGGTAATGGATAGACTATTAATATAGGAAAGAGTGGATATATAACCAAAACCCAATTGCATAAAGCGGCGATTTCTTAATTCATAATCTTCATCATGGATTTCTGGCTCTATTGCATATTGGGCATATAGATTCTCATCAATACTGCTAAAAATTGAATTCTCATAATGCCCTAAGGTATTAGATTTAAAATAATACGAGCCCGCCCTACCATTTTGTAAATAAACACGGAAGATTTCTTCATTTTGGAATACACGCGGACCAAGATCTTGTAAATTTAATCTATCCGCATTATTATTCCATATTTCTAAACCACTAAATAAGGAATCAATCTCGTGATTTTCTTCCCTATTTCCTTCCTTATTCGGGTCTTCTTCTAAATTGGGATCTTCAAAAATAGGATGTTTGTCCGCAAAATCCACTACATCATCTTTAATCTTATATGCCCATAATTCCTTTTCATATTGTAAAGGATGCATAATCGAAACAATCAGAAAAGAAAAGATAGTAATTGGCAATACTAAAACCAAACCTAAACGGAAGCGCTTATTCATATCATATTTACGAAAGATATTCACAAATAAGATAAGAAATATAGCAATGCAATAACATAACAAGGCTTGTATGCTTGGTGCATATTCATTAAATGGTAAACAGAAAGCCAAATACAATAAACTAACAAATACTATCCCTAAGGCTCCATAGCCCTTCACTAAACTATTGGCATAAAAGTGTGCTAACATACCACCTAATAAACATAGGGCTAAGGTAGCCTTTATGCTTTCTGTATTTAATGTGGGATAGATATTAATGATGCCATAAGATTGATATAAATCATATATCTTCCTTAAGGCATATATACCTTCTTCATATATCCCTTTACGATAATAAAAAATGAAGCACACAAAAATGAGATAAAGAACAAGGATATAGATACGCCTATGTTTAATAAAGATACTTAAAGCTGTTAATAGTGTGATAAGAAAAAGCACAAGAAAAACAATATTCTTCTCATATGCTAAGGCAAAGGTTGAAGTTAAAGCTAAAACATTCCCTAGCGCCAACAAACCAGCTGTAAGAAGAATAAAAAGAAATTTTTCTATTTTTTCTCTTATCGTTATTTTCATCGACTTTCCTTTATTCGATAATGTATATCTGCATGTATTATATTATCTTCTACATCCTCTTTTGCCTTAGGGATGGGTGAATGCAATAATTGCAACTTGAATTTATCTAAATCTTCTTGGCTACTAATATAGGTATAAATATATTCAGGATTACGAAATACAATCGTATGTGAAATTTGTCTAACGATTAGATAAGAAGATAACCAAAATAATTGTCCCCATATATCATCCAACAATAAACGATTTTCATGATAAGAAAAACTTAATACAATTCTCTTTTCTTCGCTTTCTTGGCTTTCTTTTACAATCCATTCATCCCTTTTCGCACTCGCTTTATAATGTAAGCAAGATAAAGGATCTCCCATTTGGTAAGAGCGTAATTCATTCATTTCCGAAAAGCCACCTCCCACCTTCTTGCGTATACGATTTTTAAACATTTCTTGAATATTCGGTAAAGGCGTTACTTCTTTATCCATTGGATAAACGAGAATGGATTTACCTTCTGCGATATTCGCATATAAAGTAAATAAGCCTAAAAAATCATGATATTTCGCTGCTTCTATATCTACTTGATAAGAGCCTGCATACCGTATATCTAAAGGAAGTACATTCTTTACTTCTTGAATCATTGCGTTATATTTCTTTTTCTTTTGGCTTAATGCATCATAGATGCTATAGCGCAAATGAATTGGTGGTACAAAAGAAAATGGTGTATCCACATAGACTTCAAAAGGAATATGCAAACCATCAACAATAGAATATGGTTGTAACTTTGTAGTGATTTTACTTCTTAATATAAGCCAAGATAAACACAAAGATAGTAGTGGTAAAAATAAAAGGATACGGAATAAAAATTGTGCAAACCAAGCTTCATGAAAGAGATATAAAAAAAAGGAAGAAATCAAAAAGATTAGATAGAGTAAACGCGAAAGAAACATATTATACCTTTGGAGCCTTAATACGGCTAATGATATTCTTCAATAATTGGATCTTCTCTTCTTCATTTCTAGCACTCTTCGCTAATAAGCGATGTGGCATAATGGTTAAGAAACCCAATTGTATATCTTCCACTAATACATAATCACGATGATTTAAATAAGCAATCGCTTTAGAAATAGAAGCTAAGGCTAAGGTAGCTCGAGGTGAAACGCCATGAACTAAGCTAGAAATCATCCTTGTTTCTTGACATAAATCCACCATATATTGAATCAAATCATCATGTATATGAATTCTTTCTACTTCTTCTTGCATAGAAATAAATTCTTCTTTTGAAACAACTTGTTGGATTTGATCTAAAGGATTTGTATGTAAACGATTCTTCACCATCTCCACTTCTGCTTTGACACTTGGATAACCAATAGATAATTGCGTCATAAAGCGATCAATTTGAGAATCTGGTAATAATTGTGTACCAGCTGCTCATACAGGATTCTGTGTCGCAATCACAAAGAAAGGTTCTGGTAAGGCATAGGTATTTCCATCTACAGTAACCTGTCTTTCTTCCATCGCCTCTAGTAAAGCTGATTGTGTTCTACTCGTAGCACGATTCAATTCATCAGCCAAAAATAAATTACACATTATCGCTCCAGCTTGGTATTGGAATTCACCACTTTGTTTATTGAGCATAGAAAAGCCAATAATATCACTAGGTAACACATCAGGATTAAATTGTACACGACCATAGCTTAAGCCCATAGCCTTCGCAAAAGCCAAAACCATAGTTGTTTTGCCTACACCTGGTATATCTTCTAATAATACATTTCCTTTAGCTAATAAGGTTGTTAAAACCCAAACTAAAACATCATCTTTGCCAGAAATCACTTTTTTTGTCTCTTGTAATATTTGTTGTGCTTTATTCATAATAAGATTTTATCATACAGACCAAACATTTAAAAAACTAGTCACTTAATCCAACCAAAATGCTTACAAGCTTTTTCAATACCATCATCCACATTATTATCCGTAATATAATCTGCTATTTCTTTTACTTCTTCTTTGGCATTCGCCATTGCAATACAAAAGAAATATGGATCAAACATCGCTAAATCATTTAAATCATCCCCAAAGACTACTATATCTTCTTCTTTTGCATCTAAATAATGAAGCATCTTCCTAATGCCTGCTTTCTTTTCATCATGTTGGTAAACAAAATAATTTGGATGTAGACGTAATTTCGTCAAATCATTACACCAAGGATACTTATCAACTTCATCTTGATGTATTGCTAAATATACTTTATAGATTTCCTTTAAAGAAGAATAATCTAAATCGGGATCATAGTGGTATGTAGTTAATTCTTGTCTAAAGCCTGCTTGTTCTAAAAATAAATAATCTTTCATATATACAGCATCTGTATCTTCTAATAAAAGTAAATATCCTATATTCTCCTTTTCTGCATGTTGTAATAAAGACATCGCTTTTTCTAATGGTAAAGGCTTATTTTCAATTATCTTATCTTCTATCACCAAACAACCGCCACCAGAACAAACCAAATTATGTATATTGATTTTATCGGTAAAGCTTTTGGCTTTATAGTGTATTCTTCCTGTGGCAATCGCAACAAAATGTCCTGCTTCTTGTAAAGCTTCTAATGTACGTTTTGCACTAGGCACAATTCGACCTGTTTCCAAATCTGTTAATGTACCATCTATATCAAAGAAAAAATATTTCTTTTTCATATATCAATCCTTTTTGAATAAAATTGATCATTTTTCTTTTGAATCGATAAGACAAAATCGAAGCAATTGCATTCTGTACATAAATAGAAATCTTTTTCCGGAAAGATATGTTGCAACTTAGGATCAAAGAATTTCTTTCCTTCACTTTCCTTTAAAGCTTCTATTTTTTCTTTTAAGTCTACCAT
>JAFVFM010000284.1 GCA_017475415.1 Solobacterium sp. | reverse complement strand
GATAAAGGCTCATCCATCAAAATAATCTTCGGATTTCTTACAATCGCTCGTCCTATGGATACTCTTTGTCTTTGCCCACCAGATAAGGCTATCGGTTTTCTTTCTAAATAACTTTCTATATCCAATATCTTTGCCGTGTTTTCCACAATCGCTTGTATTTCTTCTTTAGGCATCTTTTTTAATTTAAGCGGATATTCTAAATTTTTTCTCACACTCATATGAGGATATAAGGCATAATTTTGAAAGACCATAGAGATATCTCTATCTTTCGGTTGAATATCATTCACTAATGTATTATCGATATATAATTCTCCACTAGTGATTTCTTCTAGCCCTGCAATCATTCTTAATACTGTAGATTTACCACAACCAGATGGACCTACTAATACAATAAATTCTTTATCTTTTATTTCTAAATTAAAGTCTTCTACTGCAATTGAGCCACCTTCCGAACTCTTTTTCATTTCTTTTGAAGAATTAGATTGTTGTAAATAAGATAGTTTATGAGCAGAAGGATATATTTTTTGTATATGTCGTAGACTTACTGTTGCCATATTATTCTCCTCCTCTTTGGTATAAAGCACATAAATCCGCTAAGCGTTTGGCATCCTTCTTTTTTAAAGCATTTTTCTTCATACGCCAGCGCCAATTCATTCCTACAGTGGAAGGTATATTGATTCTCGCTGCATTATCTAAGCCTAATATATCTTGGCATTGTATAATCGCTAATTTAGCTACACTACTATACGCACCACGAATCATGCCCCAATTGTAGCCTTCCTTTTCATTCAATTGAAAATAGTCTTTCGCCCTTTTTGTATGACTTTTTTCGGCTGTTTTTAACCAGCCAACAACTGTATCATTATCGTGTGTGCCAAGATAAACAATACAATTTTCATCATAATTATGTGGCAAATATCTTCCTATTTGATCATCTGGTGAAAAAGCAAATTCTAACACCTTCATTCCTGGATAACCACAATCTTCTAATAAGGCATAAACCTTATCGGTCAAAAAACCTAAGTCTTCCGCAATGATTTCTTTCCCCTTCATTTTCTTTTCTAATATAGTGAAGAAAGTCTTTCCTGGTCCCTTTTTCCACGATCCTACTTTAGCATTTTTCGCATTCGCTTTTATTGCGTAATAGGATTCAAAACCACGGAAATGATCTATGCGTAATACATCATAGAAACGGAATTGTTGGTAGATGCGTTTCATCCAAAAATCATATTGATTCTTTTCCATTGCCTTCCAATCATAAAGTGGATTCCCCCACAATTGGCCGTCTTCACTAAAATAATCTGGAGGTACACCTGCTACAAGCGTAGGTTTACCATCTTTATTTAATTGAAATACTTCAGGATTAGCCCATACATCTGCACTATCTCTAGCTACATAAATTGGTAAATCCCCAATAATTCCTATTCCCTTTTCCTTCGCATATGCCTTTAAGGCCTGCCACTGTTTAAAGAAGAGATATTGTATTGCCTTAAAAAATAAAATCTCATCCTTTAATTTTTCTTTTGTTTCTTGTAAGACTTTCTTTTCTTTTTTGCGTAAGGCTTTTGGCCAGTTTTCTAAACTAATACCACCCAAACTATTCTTAATTGCCATATAGCTTGCATAATCTTCTAGCCAATATTTTTCCTCTTCACAAAAGAAGAGAAACTCTTTCTTTTGTGTTCGATATAGTCTATCTACTGCCTTATGCAATACCATAAAGCGCTTTTCATATAACAGACCATAATCAATATCTTCTTTATTTTTGCCCCAATTGATTTTTTGGTATTCTTCCTTTTTTAATAAGCCTTCTTCTTCTAATAAATCAAAGTCTATGAAATATGGATTTCCTGCAAAAGAGGAAAAAGAGGAATAAGGTGAATCACCATAACTTGTTGGTCCAATAGGCAAAATTTGCCAATAGCTTTGTTTTGCCTCTACAAGAAAATCAATAAACTTTCTTGCCTCTATTCCTAATGTACCAATGCCATAGTTCGAAGGTAAGGAGCTAATTGGCAATAATATTCCTGCACTTCTTTTCACATAAACCTCATTTCTTTTCTTTTACACTTTCCCCTTCAATTAGGTGGAAAGGAATATATTCATACTCTGCTTCATAGGGATAATTCAAGCGTAATAAGAGTATTTCTACGCCTCTTTTGGCGAGTAAACTTGTATTTTGTTGGATGGTTGCTAAACGCGGTATGGTATATTCAACAAAGGAAATACCATCATAACCAATTACTGATACATCATTAGGAACTTCTTTTTGTATATCCTTTAAGGCTCTTAATACACCTACTGCAACGCTGTCACTTTGGGCAAAGATTGCACTTATATCTGAATGATTTTTTAGTAACTTTAATGTTCCTTCATAACCATCCTTCATGGAGTAGCGTGTTTCGATATATTGACTCTCTATATCGAAATCAATGCCATATTCTTCGCATATTTGTAGACAGCTTTTTACACGTAAATCAATCGCCCCAGAGTGATCCATAGAACCCCCAATAATGCCTATCTTACGATGTCCCTTATCCAATAGATATTGCATTCCTTTGCGGGCACCTTCTGTATCATTTGTTGTAACAGAAGATAAATTCGCAAAGCCTAAATTCTTCGCATCATTTGTCAATAGCACACTTGGCAAACTGATTTTCGAAAAAGATTGTTTAAAAGCATGTAAACTGCCTCCTAAAAAGAGTATTCCTTTTGGTTTAAAGGAAGCGATTAACTTTAGTGCCTCTTGAACTTGATCCGTTTTTTCATCAATATAGCTAACCAGTATCTCTTCTCCCTTATCTCTTAGCTCCACTTCAATCTTTTCTAATAAATCCGCAAAGAAAATATTCCCACGACCAACCACAATAGCCGCTATAGCATTCCCTTGGTTTTGTTTCAAACCTTGCGCGTTGGTATTTGGATAATAATTCTCTTTCTCAATTACCGCTTTGATTTTCTTACGTGCTTCTTCGCTTACATCCGCACGATTGTTCAAAACACGCGAAACTGTACCAATACTATATCCTGATTTTTTTGCGATATCTTTTATTGTTACCATAGTTATAAAACGTTTCCGTAAACGCTTCCATCCGATTCAATTATACTGGAAGCGTTTTCTTTTTGCAATATATTTTTTTTATTTATGTCATACTTATGTTATGACCTATACAATCATGAGTTTAAATTGTTTAACAGAGCATTTATATTCTTATGGTAATATGCACTTTCAAAAGCGTGAAACTGCATTAAAAGGCCTAATTAGCCAAGAAAAACCAGATTTAATTGCTGCCCAAGAAGTAAGTAAAACGATTCAAAATTCTTCTGCCTTTTCTTCCTACAAAATGGTAGGTAAACAAAGAGGCAGTTTAGTAGCGAATGAATATGTACCTATATTCTTTTTAAAAGAGCGTTT
>JAFVFM010000283.1 GCA_017475415.1 Solobacterium sp. | reverse complement strand
TTAAATTATTGGACATCTCGTTTACAAAACAAACAAGAAACAGCAGCTTCAACTGTGAACCAATTCTTCAATAGTAATGAAATGAAAGCACAAAAGCTAAATAATGCAGAATATATCGAACGTTGTTATAACGTAATGATGAATCGTTCATCTGATAAACAAGGTAAGCAATTCTGGATGAATCAATTAGCGAATGGCAAATCTAAGAAGGAAATACTAAATCAATTCTTAGCTTCTAATGAATTTGCTAAGATTGCAAAAGATTACAATATTACAAAAGGAACAATTAAATAACAAAAAAGATAAGATAAGTAATTCACTGTACTTCATCTTATCGCTTGAGAAAATGGTTGTTAGTATCTAAGGAAGGGCAAGCCCCTTCTTTTTAGGTATGAAAAAAGCGCGTGATGAGAATCGAACTCACGTATTCAGCTTGGAAGGCTGACGTTCTACCATTGAACTACACGCGCATATATATCACTTTCCTTTCGGAAAGGTCTTATTTATTGTATAGCAATACTTTTTCTTTTTCAATATGAAATTTTCATTATTTTATAATCTGTCGTTATTTTAGGAAAATGTCCCAAGTATATAAGTTTAATGGACAAAGATGTGATTTCGCCAGCGTATCTGTACTACAAAAAGTTCTAATTGTATAAATATAACAAGGATTTATTCGATAATTATGAACCATAATGAACAACTATTAAAAATGACTTGAAAGTTGTAGTTTAAAACTTGTTTCGAATGTCCTCTAAGTGCTATGATAGAAGCGTCAAAATTTGGGGGATTTTTTTCATGTCTAAAAATAAGCGCACTTTAGATACAAAAAATCTCTGCAAAATTGTACTAGAAATTCATATTTAAGGAGGAAGAAGTATGAAAAAAAGCAAAGTGAAAGAGCTACGACTTAGTAAGCGAGTCCTTGCAGGCTTAATGGCTGCTTTTTTAGCCGTTACATCTGTAAATTTCTCAGGACTAAGTACTAGAGTCAAAGCGGAAGAGGGGTCGCAAACCGCTGCGGTGCCTTGGCGTGAACTTACTAGTGCGAGGGAAAATGCGAATAGCACAGCGACACAAGCAAAAATCGAATTCTTATCTGATGGTCGCTTGGGTAACATGCTTAAAGGTGTTACTAGAATAGACAGGTTTATTGATAAAGCTGATCTTGAAAATGGCGCAGATATTATTTTACCTACTGCTGAAGATGTAGGACAGCCTACTAAATATAAGGATAATGATGGAAATAAAAACTATTATTTAGCGGGTTGGGTATTAGTTCCAAATACTTCAGAGTATGAAAACGGTGATGGAACATACCACAGCTTAAACCCAAATGATTTGAAATATTATCAACCTGGTGAAGCTGTTCATTTTGATAATTCTTTTATCAATGAGACAGGTAAAATCATTTTCCATCCTGATTGGAAACCGATAAGTTATAACTATGGTAAAGATGATAATTCTATTTTAGATGGATTAAGGAATGATCTTTATGATGGTAAAGCTATCAAGAGTGATTTATTTGACTATAACTCTTTAGTTGTCAATTTATATAATTCTCATATTAATTCTGAGGGTGGTTGGGTAGATAACCATACAGGTATTTTATTTGTTGATGGTGAATATGCACCAAATAGTATTCAACGTCCTGGAAATAGATGGGAAGTAGAAACTGAACCAGGCTATTTTGCGGCTGCAAATGAATGGACAGGTAAAAATGGTGGTGCTGCTCAAGGCCTATGGGATAAAGTCAATTATAAGATGTTCTTCGATGGTAATACACCTGGTGTTACTTATGTTGGTAATGCGGATGAAGGGCCTATGTACTGGTATGACAATAATAAAGATAGTAAATATTATGGCTATTATGTATATAACAGTGAAGAATCTGCGGCTTCATATAACCAATCACAGAATAGATTTTATATTTATAACAAGCCTCAACAAGGTGAAGGTTGGAGTGATTGGAGAGGTATTTTACCTTACAACATGCCTAGAAATGAAAAATATGACTCAAGAATTCGTAACGAAAAATTAGATGATGCGCCTAATTATCATTTTGGAATGATGACGCAAGTTGATTTCTTTTTAACAGGCGATGTTGGTAAAGAAGGTGCCAATAAAATCAAACTTGAAGATGGTTCATTAAGAGATATGGAATTCTATTTCTCGGGTGATGATGATGTATTTGTCTTTGTGGATGACAAATTAGCTTTGGATATTGGTGGTATTCACGATATCGTTGAAGGTAGTATTAATTTCTCTACTGGTGAAGTTGTAACATCAAGAACCCAAAGAGCTGATACGTCAACAACACAAGAAATAAAGAATAATGAATCAATAAAGGGCCTTAAGAGTGGTAATCACAGATTAACGATTTATTATATGGAACGTGGTTCTAATGAATCCAATAACTTAACCGCTTTCCGTTTAGTTCTTCCTGCTACATTACAAATACAAAAATTAGAAACTCAAACAGGTGAACCTGCAGTATTCCCTGGTGCTGAATTCTACCTCCAGAATAAAGATGGGGAATACTATCATATTCAAAAGAATGGCCAATATATTACAGAAGGCGAAATTGAAGATGATACAGATCTACTAAATGTGCCTAGAGTAAGCTATACAAACGACAAAGAAACAGCATATAAATTTAGAGCTAACGATAAGGGCGTCATCACGATGAAGTTTATCGCTGATGGCGAATATGCTCTAACGGAAATTGGTGCTCCTACATATTATGAGGGCTTGCCAGGATCATTCAGTTTTACTGTTGGTAATGCGAAAATCGAAGATGATAGCTTAGAATTCTATGCAAATAATGAATACTATAGTGACTCACAACCATATACAGAAGATCCAAACTGGAGTAATAAGGTTAAAGTTGAACAAGATAAAGTAACTATTGATGTTAGCAATGACCGTCCGACAAAGCCTTTAGTAATGAAAAAGAGTTTTGATGATGATAAGGTGCCAGCAGGCGTTAAATTCAATATCTATGAACTACAAAGAGCTCCTTTAAAAGAAGATGCTTCTATAGATTTTGATGCTGTAGTAGTAAATGAAATACCAACTGAAGTACGTCACGTATATGAAGGTATTACAGATAATAATGGTATTGTTACAAATTATACACATTATCCAAGAGGTAAGAATATAACTCCAGATGAAATGATTCAAAGGGGTTTAGAAACTGCTAATTTAAAACAAGGTGCTGTATATTACATTGTTGAAGATTACTATGATGAAGATTATTACAAATTAGAAAATCCAATTGTTGTAGCAGTAGATCAAAATGGTGTTTATCTTGTCTCTGATCCTGAAAGCAATAGCTTGAAGTTTGAAGGTGTTAAAGTTCTTCAAAATAATAACCAAGGTTATATTGAACCTAAAGAAGGTCAAGAAAATGCAGAATTAGATGTTACTAATATCACTGTAACTACTGAAGAACCTATTAAGAAGGTAAATGGCAATCCTCAACAAAAGGATAAGTTAGATGCTGAAGGTAATCCTATTTATAAAGTAAAGAAAGTCCTTTCAAGAGATGAAGAGGGCAATGTAGTTACTGATGGAGAAGGTAATCCTGTTTATAAAGACCTTACTGATGAAGAAGGAAATCCTGTTTACTATTTAGATACTGAAGGCAAGAAGGTTACTGAAAAAGAATGGGATCCAAATGAAATCGAAGAATTAGCTGCTAGAGATACTGTATTCACATACACAATTACACAAAGAGTTCCTGCTAATACGACAAAGATGACAATTGTTGATAAATTAGAGGATGTATTAGAAGTTGTTGGCAAACCAACTATTTCTCCTAATAACTATAGTGTATTTAAAGTTACAGTTGATGGTAATACAGTTACAGCTAGTGGTGATGATGAAACAATTAGTGGCGCAAATCCAATCGCTGATATGGCTAAGGTCAATGCAGAAGTGACTTTAACAATTAAAGCGAAGATTAAAGCGGGTGTATCGGATGCTCGATTAAAAGAACTATATAATGGTACTACTGACATTCCTAATACTGCTACTGTTAAGATCAACGACGACCCAGAAGTTGAGACAAACGAAGTAAAAGTAACTCCTCCAGGTGAAGTAGAACAACCTAAGAAGTCAATTAAAGAGAGTTCTGAAGAAAATAAAGATCATTTATTACTTGCTGAAAGACAACAAGAATACACATATGTAATTGAACAACCAGTTCCTGCACGTTCAAAGAGCATTACAGTTTCGGATACAATTGAAAATGTTCTTGAATTTACAGGCACTAAAGATGATGTAGTTATTACGTTAGTTGATGGCGAAAATGAAACAACATTAACAGAAGCAGATGAAACAGTAACTGTAACGCAAACAGAACGTAATTTAACTGTTAAGTTAACAGGCGCTGCTGCAACTAATGCTGGTAATAAAGTATTACGTGTTGAATTTAAAGCTAGATTAAAAGATGGTATTTCTGATGAATATCTATTAAAGCTTTATAAAGATGAAAATAATGATCCAACAACAAGTATTCAAAACACAGCGACAGTAACAATAGACAATACATCTAATGTTACTAATGAAGTACTAGTAACACCTCCACCAACACCTGAAAAGCGTGTAAATGGAGATGTGCATGCTGTATTAGAAAATGCTAATGAAGAATTT
>JAFVFM010000282.1 GCA_017475415.1 Solobacterium sp. | reverse complement strand
TTGGCGTTGTTATGGTGGTAGGTGGTGTGCTTACATTTGGACATTTAAAGAAGCACTTTGCGGAGGAACTGTAAGATGGCAGAAGAATACGCAATTGAAGTCAAAAATATAAAGAAATCATTTAAAGTATTCTTAGATAAAGGGAATACATTAAAAGAGCGTTCTTTATTCTCAAAAAGAAGAAAATATATTGAACGTCAAGTTCTAAAAGGCATTAGCTTTAATGCGAAAAAGGGACAGACGATTGGTTTAATTGGGCATAATGGTTGTGGTAAAAGTACAACATTAAAATTATTAACACGCATTATGTATCCAGATTCTGGTGAGATTATTATGCGTGGAAGAGTATCTAGCTTAATTGAACTTGGTGCTGGCTTCCACCCTGATATGAGTGGTAGAGAAAATATCTATATCAATGCCTCAATCTTTGGTTTAACAAAGAAAGAGATTGATGAGCGTGTAGATAGTATCATTGCCTTTTCGGAATTAGAAGAATTCATTGATAATCCAGTAAGAACCTATTCTTCTGGTATGTATACGCGTTTAGCCTTCGCTGTTGCGATTAATGTAAATGCGGATATCTTATTGGTCGATGAAATCTTATCGGTAGGTGATGAGAATTTCCAACAAAAATGTTATGAAAAGATGAAGGAATTAAAGGCATCTGGCATAACGATTATTCTTGTTACACACTCATTAGGCACGGTGCGTAGCTTCTGTGATTGGGCAATTTGGATTAATGAAGGTGAAATCGCTGCTGAAGGTAAGCCAAATAAAGTAGTCGATACGTATCTTCATTATATGAATAAATTGCGCATGGAAAATATTAATGAACAAGCTGCTGAGGAAGCGCCTCAAGAAGAAGTTCCTATTGAAGAAGAAGCGAGTGAAGAAACACCGCCAGAAGAATGGCCAGTGCGCTATGGAAACCAAAGGGCGATTATGAAAGATTGTCGTTTGGTAAATAAAGATGGTAAAGAAGTTAAGGGTATATATGCCAATGAAGACTTCTGTTTGGAAATTGATTATGAAATCAAAGATCCAACATTAGATGAAATCATCTTCGGTATGGGTATCTTCTGTTTAGATGATGTATGGGTATTTGGTACCAACACAAAAATGGCTGGTTATACCATTAAACCAAATGGTAAAAAAGAAGGTACTGTACGCTTTAGCTGTGGTCCATTAATGTTGCAGAATGATATTTATAAATTACAATGTTCTATCATTGAAGAAGATGGTAAAGCATGTGACTTTAGTAGAGATTATTTACGCTTTAACGTAGTGAATCCTGCTCAAGGTGCAGGTATTGTACGCTACGATAACAAATGGGATTTAGGTGACTTACCTGTGGAAGAAGAATAAATGGTATTCTAAAATTTCATTAAGCAACTAGAAATAGATAATAAACAGTTAAGGAGTATCAGATGGCACTTATGGCTGTTTATTAAGATGAAAGTATAAATGAGAAGAGATTGTATATAGTCTAGATATAGGAAGGACTATATGCAATCTTTTTTGTGTAGTAGGAAAGGTTAATATCTCTTCAAATCCTACTTGTGAAGTTTACACCTTCAAATTTTTATGAAGGTGTAAAAGTATTTATCGTGAATGTGTAAATGGTGATGTTGGGTGAATATAGGTAAAGAAAGCAAACAAATTCCACTCAATATATATATATATATTTCTATTCACCTAAATTAATTTCACCAAAATAAATTTAGGTAATTATCAATTCCGCATGTATAAAGATAATTAGAAGAGAGGGTTTTAAGTGGCTATAAAAAACGGACTATGACACAAGAGGGAAGCAGAACGTTTTTTATAACTGACTCGCGGCGCAGCCGGGTCTAAAAAAGGCTACGTCCTTACTTTACCCAGGCCAATCTGACTGTATGCCTACAGCAGAAAGGCCAGGAACACCTGGTAATCCTGACCCTTTTATTATACGTATGATAGAATTTTCCCTACCATGATTAGACCCAGCTTATTCCCGATTTCAAAATAGAAAAAGAGGCTAATGTAGCCTCACATAGTATTACTTTTCTAATGGGATATTATTATTAAGCTTATCCAAAATAATCTTTTGTGTGTGTATAGAATTGCGCATCAATTCGAATTCACGACGATTATTCTTTTGTGCAGAAGAGAGGATGAAGCCTGAGAATAATGAGATTATCGCTGCTACTGTTACAAAACCACATACAATTAATGTTGGTATTTTTAATACTATACCTGTTTTTAAGAAATCAAAGTAAATTGGGAAGAAGAATAAAGAAGATAAAAGAATGAGAAGTAAGGCAAGTAGGCTAAAGAAGCCTAGTGGTTTGTAATGGATGAAAAGCGAACCTATTGTTTTTAATACACGTATACCATCAGATATAGTATTTAGTTTAGATTCACTACCTGCTGGTCGATCACGATATTGGATGATGACATTATCTACTTGCATATTGTTGTGTACAGCGTGGATGGTCATTTCTGTTTCGATTTCAAAACCCAAAGATAGAACAGGGAAGGTTTTTACAAAGTCATAACTCATCGCTCTATATCCAGACATGATATCCTTAATTTCACAATGGAATAACTTATTAATCGCAAAGCGTACTGTTGAATTACCAGTATTATGGAAAGGACGTTTGTTTTCAGTGAAATAAGTAGAAGATAGACGATCACCTACAACCATATCGGAATTGTGATAGAGTACTAAGTCAGCCATTTCTCTAGCCTTATCCATTGGATAGGTATCATCCCCGTCTACTAAGATATAGCAGTCTGCTATTATCTCTCTAAACATCCTTCTTACTACATGGCCTTTGCCTTGCATATATTCATGTCTAACAATAGCGCCTGCTTCTTCAGCAATCTTAGCGGTATTGTCCGTTGAGTTATTGTCATATACATAGATATCTGCTTCAGGTAAGGCTTTCTTTGTGTCTTCAATTACTTTTTTTATAGTTACCTC
>JAFVFM010000281.1 GCA_017475415.1 Solobacterium sp. | reverse complement strand
TCATTTAAAGCTTTTTCTATCCCTAATTTTTCTGCTGCTAAGACTGTTACTTCTTCATCTAAGCGCACATAAGGCAAATTGTTTTCATGCTCGGTTAATTGTTCAAGCATAAAAAGACGCGGACAACGATTATATTTTTTACAATCACTTATATGAAACATTAATCCAACCTTTCTGCTATTAAGTTATGTCCCGATACCTTCTTATATTTTACTCTTACGATTTCTCCAAAAGGAATATCTGCATCACTTTGGAAGCGCACATTCCCATCAATATCATCAGGCGCATATAAAGAGCTTCTACCTAAATACATTCCGGTTAATGCGTCAATAGATTCTACTAATACATCATCTTCTTTACCAAGATAGCGACTCATTCTATTTGCGCTAATCTCTCTTTGTAAATCATTGATTTCTTTTAATCGTCTATTCTTTTCCTCTTGGCTTAGATTATCTTCTAACTCATATGCCTTAGTATCTTCTTCTTTCGAATAAGTAAAAGCACCTAAATGATCCCATTCAATTTCCTTCATCAAGGATAAATTATCTTGATGTTCTGCTTCTGTTTCTGAAGGAAAGCCTGTAATTAAAGTCGTACGCAAGATTGCTTCAGGTAATTCTTCACGTATCTTACGTGTACGTTCTAAGATTAACTCCCTGCTTCCTCTACGATTCATCATTTTCAATAAACGATTATTACCATGCTGAATAGGTATATCAAAATAAGGAAGCACATGTTTTGTTTCTTTCATTGTTTGAATTAAATCATCCGGTATTTCATCAGGATATAAGTAAAGTATACGTATCCATTTTACACCTTCTAATGCATCTAATTCTTTGATTAAAGAAGATAAATGCAATTTACCATCGATATCGTACCCATAACGAGAAGAATCTTGAGCTACCAAATTCAATTCCTTCACTCCTTGTTGAATTAACCTTTTCGCTTCATTCACTAATTCTTCTTGAGGAGCAGAAACCATATCCCCACGAATATTTGGTATAGCGCAATAACTACAACGATTATCACAACCATCCGCTATACGTAAATAAGCCATCCATGGCTTGCCTGATAAAACACGCGTCGATTTACCATATGTATTGCTAATGCGCACACCTAAAACAGACGAAAGAATATTTCCCATTTTCTCATATTCATCAATCGCAATAAAACGGTCTACTTCCGGTAACTCTTTCACTAAATCTTGTTTATAGCGTTGTGTTAAGCAACCCATAACGATAAGCTTTTTTTCACCTTTTTCCTCTATTGCATCAAGAATCGTATCGATAGCTTCCTTCTTGGCACTTTCAATAAAGCCACAGGTATTGATAATAATTGCATCTGCATCTTCTTGTTTTTGTACAAGTTCTATATCATTAGCACGCAAAAGACCTAGTAGATTTTCTGTATCTACTAGATTCTTTGCGCATCCTAGTGAAATTACACCAACCTTCATTCAACTACTCCGCTAATGTTCCAAAAGGATCCCATGGCTCTAGTTCCTTCGCTTTTGTCGTCAAGGCTTTTTTTGCCTTAGCAGAAAGATACTTTTTATGTACTGCTACAACATATACATATTGATCAAACCATGTATCGCTAGCGATATAATATCCTTTATTCGCATTCTTATCGCCCCATGAATTCTCTATTTTCCATCGATTCGCTTTTTGATTCACAAGATTTACACCAGTTAATACCATTGCATGATTCATCGCACTTTGACGGGCATCTAGCATCTCTTCCTTTGTCATATAAAGATTCATATCAAATGTACCTTCATAATCAAATTGTGCATCATCCCATAAACCCATTTCTCGATCACCATCTTTACCTGCATCACAACCAAACCAAACTGGTTCACCAGCCTTAAGTTGTTTTAAGGTTGCAGCCTTCAATTCATCCATTGGTAAATTGAGTAAAGAAATCTTATCTCCATTTACAACATTACCTAAATGCTTAACAGAATAG
>JAFVFM010000280.1 GCA_017475415.1 Solobacterium sp. | reverse complement strand
CCACGTGAGATTGTGTGAACAATCACTCGTGGTAATTCATTGGTAATTTATGCCTAGGTAATAATTTAGGAAAAGGTCCTTCCAATTCAAATGGTATTCCTAATTCATTCCATACTTCATTTAATGCATTCGCATATTTATCTGTTTTCATTACTTGTGGTAACATGAGGAAAATCTTATCCGCGAGTGAAGTAATTTCACATACAATATGTCCTTCTACAATAATTGCATAATCTTCGATATATTGCGCTACTTCACCCCAATCTACTCTACCACTATAATTGCAGATAAATGTATTTTTCCGAGCACCTTTTCCTGTTCCAAAATTATTCTTAGCTGCATATTCCATTTTATTTTTTAAACCAATAGCTTGATCAATACCTTCATAATAAGTAAATAATTTCTTTAATTGTGCACTGCTATTTGAAGGGTCTTTTTGAAGCAAGATTTGACCACGTGTCATTATACCCAATTTTTCCATATCCCATTTCAACATATCACGTTCATAGTCAATATAGATGTGGGATAATAAATCTTTATAGGAATATGGCAGTCCTATATCTTCTGATGGATTATGAGCCACCTTTGCACCGATAACGGGATATTTTTCAGGTAATGCTTTATCTAGCATCTTAGCAATAGCTACCGTAAAAAATGATTGGACACTTGCATCATTCTCTTTCGCAAAGCGAATGATATCTTTTTGTTTGAATGTATATAATCGATAGCTAGCATCTTTTAAAAATGGATTAAATAAACCATTAATATAATCCCCATATAACATTACTGGATTTTTAGATTCTGATTTATAAATGGCCTCTTCATTTGATAACATATCCCATGTTGGTTCTTCTATTTCACCTTCCAGGAATGCTTCACCTATTTTACGTATACCAGGTGCGTTAGGTTCAATTTGATATTTGTTTTTTACATATTGATATACATTCGTCATCACCCAAGGTTGCACTCCTTTACCACCACAAAGGGAATGACTCATATTGAAATAAATTGTCTTATCTTGATATTCTACATAACAAAAATGACCATTTACTTCTTCACTACATAAATCCCTTGCCTTTCTTCCTACTGGTACAACAACGATTTCTCGATTATTTGGTTCCAATACAAAACCACCTTCATCATCAACAGCTACTTGTTTCGCAAAATAAGGATAGCGAAGAATCGCTTCATTTACAGATTTACGCAAGATATTCGCAGATACTTTTTCTTTCATCGTAACACGTATTCTCATTGCGTAATGAAAATGTGTTTCCTTTAGATATAAACGATATGTATCCAAACTATACTTCATAGATTACCTCCCAATAAATAAATTAGATGCCTAACAAGTAGGCATCTAAAAGGAGAATATTCTTTTTTAACGACACATGAAACCTCGCTCAAAGAAAGTCTTCTCACTTCAATGCGCAATTTCTTAAGTTGTATCCATTATAGCTTATAGCTATATCGTCATTTTTATTGATTTAATCTATTCTTCTCTTTAACGAAATAGCTAGCACGCTTATCATGCTAATAGCGAATAATCCAACAAAAGGCATAATAGGATCTGCTGTATTTACGATTGGCTTACCCTTTGTATCAACAGTTGGTGTTGGTGTTGGTGTAGGGCTAGGAGTTGGTTCTTGTGTTGGAGTTGGCGAAACAATTGGTTCTTCATTTTT
>JAFVFM010000279.1 GCA_017475415.1 Solobacterium sp. | reverse complement strand
TAACATAGGCATATCTGTTCCATTGTCTCCGAAAGCCATGACTTCTTCCGGTTGAATATCCAACATCCTGCACAATTTAACTAAAGCCTTACCTTTATTAGCAGATTGACTATTTGCACAATATACATTTCCCTCTGCATTCAGGAAATCTATATGTGCACAATTCTGACTAACAATATCTTTTACTTCGTCCAAGTATTCAAGATGTAAGTCAAAATCTGATGTAATCTTAAATACCTTTTCATTTGATAAATCTATTCCATCTTGATACATGATTTTATACGGGTCATAATAACTCGTTCTTTCCGTAAAGAATGCAGATTCTTTATTCTTAAAAGCATGTATACTCTTTGCCCCATAGGCAGTAAATGGAATACCTCTATCAAATAAGGTTTTCGCAAGAAGATTAACTGCCTCACAAGGCATCTCTTCCGTAGCTAAGCAGTGATGTTGTTGGTAGATATTACCGCCATTATCTGTAACATATGGTAGCTGAAGATTTATTTCATCTACATATTGTTGCATTATGCCTTCCCCTCTACCAGTGATAAAGGTTAGGCCAACACCTAAAGATTCTAAATGAGGAAGTATTTCTTTTAAACCCTCATCCAATACCTTTTGGCTGTTTAAGGCAGTACCATCTAAATCGCAGGCGATTAACTTAATCATAGAAATACTCTATCCAATCTTTCTCTCAAGAAAGAACTAGATTTTTTTAAGTTCTCCTGCCATGCATCAGGGTAGTCACACCAGAATTCACCATTGAACATTCTCACACCCATATCCCTTAATACTTCTAAATTGGATATATAATCGGTTAAGCCTGTTCCCCAAGGTACAGAGCGATCTGTCTTTGGTTTGGTTTCTTTCAAATGACATGCAAGTATATGTCCCTTACCTGTCATTAAATCTTCGTTGACTGTTTTTTCATATCCAAAGTCGTGCCTAGCACCCGCTAAATTACCAATATCAGGATATACACCTAAATATGGACTATCACAAAGCTTAACGAATTCCATAGCCTTTTCTACCGTATCAATGAAATCTCTATCCATCATGGTTTCAAAGCCTAATAGAATTCCCTTCTTCGCAGCCATATTGGTGCTAATCTTTAAATTCTTAATAAATTCAGCACGTGTTTCTTCATTCGCTTCTTCATAGTAACAATCATATCCAGCTAATTGGATAATACGAATGCCTATATCTGCCGCAAAATCAATTGCACGTTCCATGATATCCATAGCCTTTTCATGTTTTTCTTTGCCTAGAGAGCCCAAAGAATATTTTCTTTGAGCAGAAAAACACATGGTATAGATTGGTTGCCCCGTTTTCTTAATCGAAGCTACCAAAGCATCTCTTTCTTCCTTTGACCAATATAAACGAGAAATCTTTTCATCTGTTTCATCCAAAGAGATTTCCATCCAGTCAAAGCCACCTTCTTTACAAGCAATTAACTTTTCTTCTAAGCTGAGTGAAGCAGGAACTGCTTTCTCATACATGCCTAATAAATATGGTCTAGCCTTGTCCATAATATGCTCCAGGTCCATGTTTTCTTAAGAAATGCTTATCTAATAATTCCTGTTGCATGCGTTCTACTTCCGAATTGATTGTAATACTCTTTAGTGCCATTTCGGATAAAGCTTCAAGTACTACAGAGTTATGCACTGCATCGAATGGATCTTTACCCCAAGTAAATGGACCATGAGAGTGTACAAGTACAGCAGGCATTTGGTCAGGGTCGATTTTTCTTGTTTCAAACTCTTCTACAATTACCTTACCTGTATTCAATTCGTATTCACCAGCGATTTCTTCCTTCGTCATGAGTCTTGTGCAAGGAATATTTCCATAGAAGTAATCGCCATGTGTCGTTCCTAAGGCAGGAATATCTTTTCCTGCTTGTGCCCATGCTACAGCATTAATGGAATGCGTATGCACTACACCTCCAATATTTGGGAAATTCTTATAGAATTCCAAATGGGTCATCAGGTCAGAAGATGGTTTCAATTTACCATCTACCACATTTCCTTCTAAATCTGTTACTACCATATCTTCAGCCTTCATGTTGTTATATTCAACACCACTTGGCTTGATTACAACTAAGCCTTTTTCACGGTCAATACCTGAAACATTACCCCAAGTAAAGATTACTAAGCCATGTTTCGGTAATAATAAATTCGCTTCAAAGACTTTTTGTTTGAGATCTTCAAGCATATTTAGTCCTCCAATACTTCGTAAATAGCCGCTTCATTTTTGGTATGATTAGCAGCGAGGATATATTCTTTACCATCATGATGTACTACATCTAGATTCGCAGGCCCTACACCCTCTTCCACTAAAGTAACTTTATAATCGCCATCTTCATATGTTAATACAAAGATTTCACAATTGATTCTTCTTATACCAGCCACAAAGCAAGGCTTTCCTGTTAAAGTTGTACCTACTAATGCATGAGCGAAATCAATTTCATTAGGATAGGTATAATCCTTAACATATTTACCATCTTTTAGCTTATATACATGAATGGCATTACCATGGAATGGTTCAATCGTCATTAATTCTTCATTTCCATCACCATCTATATCCGCAAAGGCAATTTCCGAAATATTACCTTCTAATAGACGGTCGATTTCCCAATCCTTGCCATCATGAGGTGGAGTTAAACGAACTACACCATAGTCACTTCCAAAGTAGCCACAAACTCTACCTTCATATTCACCACGTGCATAGCCATGATTGCGATAATAACCATCACCAATTTGTCTTAATACAACATTCTCATTTTCTAAATCAGCTGGTACTTCACCAACATAGATTTGCCCAGGTCTAGTCCAGTCTTCTTTATCCCTTTTATCTCTTGCGATTGTTGCACAAACAACATAATCCTTGCCATCTACATGATAGATATCAAAGCGATGCAAATAAGGTAAATTGAATAAATCTTTTACTTCCCAGCCATCTTCTGTCTTTTTACCCCAGACTAATTTAGAATGGCTTGGGCTAATCTTAAGATAGAATTCATTTACTGCTAAGAATTCACCCTTTCTTTTAGCAAAAGGAATAATGGACATACAGCCACCTCTATCACCCTGCCAAACAACTTCCTTTTTAGAAAAGTCACTTCCCGTATAGGAATAGCATTCACTTTCTGGATTCTCAGAAGCAAAGAAAGCATATAAATCATTATCTATTGTCATGTGACTAGCACAATAACAACGTACTATTTCATCTAATTTTTTCTTTTCGAATTTCATCCTTATTCCTCAGTAGCATATTTTTCAGCAACAGCTAATACATCTTCATCATTCTTCGCATCTAATAAATCATTTACTAAGTCATCATTCGATAATACATCCGCAAGTTGTGTTAAATTATTCAAATGTTCTTCCGGATTTTCTGATGCTAACATGAAGAATAAACGCGCATCTTTTTCTGGATCTTCTGGATCAAAATGTACAGGCTTTTCTACTTTCATAAAACCAATACCTGTTTTATTTACACCAGGAGCACCTTCTGTACTATGAGGCATAGCGATATTTGGTGCAATTACAATATATGGTCCATGTTTTTCCACACAGGCAATTACAGCATCGACATATTCATCTTCAATATAGCCTTCTTTTTTCAAAGGAATCGCATTGGCACGAATCGCTTCTTTCCAATCATCAAAACCTTCTTCATAGATAGTCAATTTCTTGTCAACTAAGTCTTTTAAAATCATAAGTGTAAACCCTTTCGTTAACCTAAAGCCTAGAGTGGTTAACTTCCTTCCTTACCTAAATTATAGAGTCATTAAATACGTACTTCAACGCAACTTTATGAACGTTCTTATGTTTATTTGAACGTTTGAAAAAGGGGAACTCATAACTGAATTCCCCTTTCCAAAGCATTTTGTAGGCCACTTTTCTCGTTATACGCTAAGGAGTACGTAGCCAGCAAATTACAATATGTAAGTCTTAAGGCTCGTATTGTCTACAAAAATAGAGTATGAAATTGTGTGACCGAACTTAGGCTTATTATTTGTCTAAGCCAGCTTCAATAATTTTTTCTTCAATTTCTTGTTCGGATAAAAGATTCTTTAATCCAACAATCTTTGTGCCTTTTTCAGCAGCACTTGCGAAATTTCCGACGAAATTTTGTGCAACGAATACTACATCATAGTTTGATGCCATGCTTGTAGCAGCGCCAACACTTGTGTGGTCAATAGTAGCGTCGATACCTAATTTTTTGAAAACCTTATTGATCTTCATTTTAATGATTTGGCTACTTCCCATACCATTACCACATGCAGCAATTACTTTTAACATCTTTCTTTCACCTCCATTTTTATATATCTAAGTATTTCTTAGTTATATCCAATGATTAAGCCTCTAAACTTTTAGCTGCTTTATAGCTATCCCAATCTTCTACTACTTCGAAGTAGTGTTCTGGGTCTTTTCTATATTGTAGCTGAGGAATTGCAAGTAATGCAACTATACAAAGCACATAACCAATAATTCCTAAATATTTTTGTAGTAAACCACCAACGAGCCATACAGTAGACACGTCGAAGTTACCATGCCATCCACCATATTCATAAGTTTGGAAGATGCTTGCACATAATGCACCACCCAATACTTGAACAATACCGGATAAGAATGTCAAGATTGATGCAGCCTTTAAGCCACTAGCCTTATTCGCAAATACAGCGAATGTAGCGTTATCGAAGAATACAGGAACGAAACCTGTGATGATTAAGATTGGGCTCTTGAATACAACTAAACCTAAGATAGCTAAGAATTGACCTAAAGCACCAAAGAAGAAACCGATAATCGGAGCATTTGGAGAACCAAAGCCATATGTAGCTGCGCAGTCAACTGCTGGTACAGAACCTGGGAGTAACTTTTCAGAGATACCTGTGAAGGATTCTGTTAATTCAGCAACGAACATACGAACACCAAGTTGTAAGATGCTGAGATATACAGCCATTTGGAATGCTGTTTGCATTACATAGAATACAAAACTGTTAAAGCTAATACCTAAACCACCTTGATCAGCAGGAGCCTTTAAGAAATCTGGGCCTAATACTGTTAATAATACGCCGAAGAATAATAACATCAATGTACCTGTAGCTACTACGTTATCTGTAAAGATAGATAACCAGCCAGGAAGTTCAAGTTCTTCAATAGGTTTAGCATCTTTGCCACCAACGATAGGTGCTAGCTTATCAACAAGCCAAATACCAAACATTTGTTGGTGACCAACTGCGAAGCCACCACCGTCTGTTAAACGTTGTGTAACTTCTACAGTTAAGTTAGAAGATACTGCCCAGAAGATACCCATGATAATACCCATGAGGATAACAGCTGTAGCATCTTGGAATTGTGGGAATAAGAAGATAATCATCCACATTCCTGTAGCAGATTGTTGCATCATGATATGACCAGTGATGAACAATGTACGTACTTTAGTTACTTTACGTAAAGCAACTAATAAGATGTTTACAAAGAAAGCAACAAGTAAGCCTAAGAACAATAACGATGATGTTCTACCAACAGCTTCCATCGCCTTTTGTGCAGCTGCTTGTCCAAAATATGGGTCAATAACTGCAGCGTTCAAATTAAATCTTTGGTTTAATCCAGCAAGGATTGGACGGAATGTAGATACAAGACCACCAGATCCAACGTTGAGGATTAAGTAACCAACAGTAGCCTTTACGAAACCAGCATATGCTTGATATAAAGGTTTCTTTAATAATAAGTAACCAATTAATACCAAGAAGCCTACGAAAAAGGCAGGTTGAGTTAGGATGTTAGATTGGAAAAACATCCAAATACTCTTTAAAAATTCCATAAAATTCCCCTTTCAAAGTTATAAAACTTCTTTGGCTATGACTAAAAATTATCATAGATAATATCAGAAAGCCCTCTAGGCTATGGCCATCTTTCTTCATCAATTCTTATATT
>JAFVFM010000278.1 GCA_017475415.1 Solobacterium sp. | reverse complement strand
TCGAAAAAGTATCCATTAAAGGATCCTTTTGTGGAATTGCTAAAGGGAAGCATGCAGACATTTTTGAATGCGATGACAGCACCTGATAAAACAATGTATCCAGTTTCTTCTCGCAATACAAAAGACTTTATGAATCTAATGTCTGTCTATCTAGATGCAGTATTTGCGCCTATGATTTATGAAAATCCAAATATTTTTTATCAAGAAGGTTGGCATTATGCATTAGATGAAGAAGGTAATACAAGTTATCAAGGTGTTGTATTAAATGAAATGAAGGGTGCTTATTCAGCAATAGATGAAACTATTGTAGCGAAGATGAATGAGATGCTTTTCCCAGATAATTGTTATCATTATGAATCTGGTGGTAAGCCTGAAGAAATTACCAATTTAACCTATGAACATTTCTTAGCTATGCATAAAAAATATTACCATCCAAGTAATGCCTTTATTAATCTTGATGGCGATATTGAAAACATAGAAGAAGTATTAGCTTTTATTGATGAAGAATATTTATCCAAATATGAACGCAATGAAAGTGACTTTAGTATTCCTATGCAAAGCTTAGTAAAAGCCCAAACAAAAGAATATGAATATGAATTCACAGAAGAAGATGCAACCAATAAAACCGTAATCGCCATAGCGAAGATTATTTGTGATTATCAAGATGTGGAAAAGAATCTAGCTTGGATTGTATTAAGTAATATATTAGTAGCGAATAATGAATCACCTTTCACAAAGGCTATTCTAGATAAGGGCTTAGCAGAAGATGTGGAATTTGATGTTATGGATAATCTATTACAACCATGGGCTATTCTTGTCTTGCGTAATACAGAAAAGAAGAACTTTGATGAGGCAAAGAAGGTCCTTTATAATGTCGCAAAAGAGTTGATAAAGGATGGTTTGGATCATGAACAGATATTAGCTGCTTTGAATCAAATTGAATTTAAATTCAAAGAAAAAAGAGAACTAGCTGGTATTGGGAATACGCAAACGATGTTACGTTCTTGGCTCTATGGTGGTAAGCCGGATTTATATTTCCATTATTCAACATTAATGGCTAGCTTGAGGAAGAAATTAAAGGAAGGATATTTTGAAAAGCTATTAGAAGAATTCCTTTTTGATGAAGAACATTTATGTACATTAATCGCCTTACCTTCTAAAGAAATCGCAATTAAACGTAAAGAAAATGAAGATAAGAAACTGCAAGCTGAATTGGCGAATATAGAAAAAGAAGATATTGTCGCATTAAATGAACATCTTCTTGCATGGCAAATGAAGGAAGATACAGAAGAAGAAAAAGAATGTTTACCTCGTTTATATTTAGAAGATTTAGAAAAGAAACCTCGTGAAATAAGTTGTATAGAAAAGAATATGCGTGCAGTAGATGTGCGCTTATATCCAGAAGATAAGAGTGGTATTCATTATTTTAATGCCTACTTTAATGTGGCGGGTATCACAAAAGAAAATCTTCCTGCTTTAGGTTTATTTGTGTCATTATTAACACATTTACCTACTGAAGATAAGTCTGTTGAAGAAATACAAAAGAAAACAAGAGAATTAACTGGTACATTACGCTTCATATTAGAAGCATATGCGAAGGTGAACGAAAAGGAAGCTTGTAAACCAATGCTTGTGGCACAGGTATCCTCATTAGCAGAAAATGATGAGAAGGCGATTTCTTTATTGATGGAAATAGCACAAAAGACCATCTTTACTAAGGAAAATATCCTTCCAATTCTCAAACAAGAATTAGAAGAATTTAGGCAGGCTATGATTTCTTCTGGAAATAGTTTTGGTATATTGCGCGTTGGTGCTCATTTTAGCTCGGATGTATTCTTTAGAGAAAATACAGCAGGCTATAGTGCATATCAATATCTATCTGAGTTAGAAAATAATGAAGAAGCATTAAATGAATTCATTATGCAATGTGAATTATTTAAAGAGATTTTATTTGCGAAAGAAAGAGCTACCCTTTCTACAAATACTCATAATGAGGAAGTATTAAGCTATTTTATAGCACATTTATCCGATCAAAGAGCGGAAAGAGCGAAGGTACATTATCCTTTATTAACTACAGGAAATGAAAAGATGTATATACCTGGTGGTGTTTCTTATGTAGTAGCAGGAAGGAATATGTTGGAATTTGAAGATGTAGATGATGCTGTATTTGGCATCATACAACATATCCTTAGCTATGATTATTTATGGAATGAAGTACGTGTTAAAGGTGGTGCCTATGGTACAGGTGTAGCAGTAGGAAATACAAAGAATTGTGTAGCCTATTCCTATCGTGACCCTGATCCAAAGCGCTCATTAGAAAGCATGAAGAAGATGTATCAATATTTAGAAGATATGGAAGAAGATAAAGATATTAGCCAATATATTATTGGTGCTTTAGCTGCAAGTGAAGCCTATAGTACACCTGCAAATATCATGCGCTTGGGCGATTCTCTTTATTTTAGGGGCATAGATTATGAAAGACGTTGTAAGAATAGAGAAAGAATGTTGAGTGCGAAAGCTAAGGATTTAAAAGAAAAAGCAGAGCTATTTGAAAAGGTGTTTGAGGAGCCAACCATTTGTATATTCGGGGATAAAGATAAGCTAGAAGCCTTTGAAGATTTCGAAGAATTGCCTCTTGCGTTATAAGAGAAAAAATTCTATAATGAGAATGGTTCTCAATAAGGAGTGAAATGAAAAGAAGACAGACACAACAAAAAAAGGCGATATTTGAAGTAATTCAAGGAAAAGGTAAGCACATGAGTGCAGAGGATGTTAAAGCAATATTAGACGAAAAGGAGATGGGTATTGGTTTAGCAACTGTGTATCGTAATTTGAATCTTCTTTGTGAAGAAGGAGCGATACAAAAAATTACACATAAGAACTTTAGTTTCTTTGATGGTAATCCTATTCCACATGATCATTTTCGCTGCATTCGTTGTGATTGTGTTCAAGATGTTGAAGCAGAGTATCATGATGAACTTGATCAACAAGTCGCTAAGGGCATGGGTGCTAAGATTCTCCATCATTCCACAACTTTTGAAGGAATTTGCCCAAATTGTATGAAAGAGGAGGAAAACAGGCAATGGAATTAAAAGGTACAAAGACAGAAAAAAATCTACAAGACGCATTTGCGGGTGAAAGCCAAGCAAGAAATAAGTATACTTATTTCGCTGAAAAAGCTCGTGAAGAGGGTTATGAACAAATCGCTAACATCTTTGAAGAAACAGCACGTAATGAACAAGAACATGCTAAACAATGGTTCAAATATTTATGTGGTGGTGAAATTCCAACAACAGCTGAATGCTTAAAGATGGGTGCAGATGGTGAAAACTACGAATGGACAGATATGTACAAGAGAATGGCTGAAGAAGCTCGTGAAGAAGGTTTCCCACAAATCGCTGCTAAGATGGATATGGTAGCTAAAGTAGAAAAGGAACATGAAGACCGTTATAATACATTACTCGCTCGCGTAAACGATGGTAAAGTATTCGAAAGAGATGAAGCTGTTGTATGGCAATGTGAAATCTGTGGTTATACAATGGAAGCTACAAAAGCACCTAAAGTATGTCCATTATGTGGCTATAAAGAAAGCTTCTTCGAAGTAAAGAAGATGAATTTCTAATTATAAGATAAGAATAATTAACAATAGGGTTTTCTTTGATAAAGAAAACTCTTTTTTAAATAGTGGTTGCGAAAAAGGAAAACTTGTGATATTTTTAACAAGTGAAAATTATCACAAGAGGAGGTAAGCCCAATGCCGATGAGCAACAATGACGCAAGACAAATAAAGTTTGCGGTGTTAACAGAAATATGTTCGCAAGCCTATAAAGGCAAGGTAGATGAAGAAAGAGTGCATAGTAAAGCTAGAGATTTAGTTAGTCTATCTGGACCTAGGTATAGATGCTGCGTTTATAAATAAAGAGAAATAATTAGACAAAGAGTTAGGTTATCATTAGGCCATATGGCTGATGATAGTGCTGAATATAAACCTAGACAAATTGTTCAAGTAATAGATGCAGCTTGTGATGGTTGTACTATTAAAAAAATAAGAGTAACTGATAATTGCCGTAAATGTATGACAAAATCTTGCCTTGGGGCGTGTCACTTTGATGCAATTAGTATGGGTACTGATCGTGCACAAATTAATTATGATAAATGTAAAGAGTGCTCAGCATGTGCTAATGCATGTCCATATCATGCAATTGTAGTAACTGAAAGACCATGTTATGCGCGTTGCCCAGTAGATGCAATTAGCTGGGATGAAAATAATATTGCGGTTATCGATGATGATAAATGTATTAATTGTGGGCAATGTGTAGATGCTTGTCCATTTGGCGCAATTGAAGATATTAGCTGGGTAGTACCAGTTATTCAGTTATTACAAATGAATGTACCATGTTATGCAATTGTGGCGCCAAGTATTCAAGGTCAATATGATAATGCAACTTTAGGACAAATAAAAAGCGCAATTAAGAAATTAGGCTTTGAGGATTGTTTAGAAGTCGCAATTGGTGCAGATGAAATAGCATATAGAGAAGCTGAAGAATTAATGAAACATATTGAAAAAGAAGTTCCTATGACAACTTCATGCTGTCCTGCTTTTGTGAATATGTTGAAAATACATTTCCCAGATTTATATAAAAACAATAAATCGACATTAGTAACACCAATGATGGCGCTCGCAAGAAAATTAAAAGCAGAGCATCCAGATCATGGTGTAGTATTTATTGGACCATGCTTAGCTAAGAAACAAGAAGCAATGGAAAAGGTGTCTGCAGTCGATTATGTTTTAACATTTGAAGAATTA
>JAFVFM010000277.1 GCA_017475415.1 Solobacterium sp. | reverse complement strand
GTTTCTATCATTACGGATTCACCAGTTATTCCACAAGAATATTTAGGCTTATGTGCTGGCTTAGCTGTAAAAGCCGGAATGGATGAAATGGAAGCGTTAAAGGCGATTACGATTAATCCGGCTAAACATATAGGCATTGAAAAAAGAGTGGGTTCTTTAGAAAAAGGAAAAGATGCCGATATCGTTATAGTTGAAGGTTCACCACTAGTAAGCGATTCACGTATTTCTACTGTATTAATCGATGGAAATCGCATTATTTAAATAATTTAAAAATGAAAGCGCTATAGAAAAGCATATTCCTTCTATGGCGTTTTTTTTAGTGCTAACATTAAATCTTAGAAATGAGGTAAATGGTATATGACAATTAATTTTCGAAAAGTAGCAGTAGTTGGTTGTGGGTTTGTAGGCTCAGCTAGTGCTTTTGCGCTCATGCAAAGTGGATTGTTTTCTGAAATGGTAATGTTAGATGTAAATAAAGAAAAGGCTGAAGGTGAGGCAATGGATATTAGCCATGGTACAGCTTTAGCCAATCCAATGAAGATTTATGCAGGAGATTATGATGATATTCAAGATGCTGCAATTATTGTGGTAACCGCAGGAGCAGCACAAAAGCCAGGCGAAACAAGACTGGATTTGATTAAAAAGAATATTGCGATTCATAAAGGCATCATGGATGAAATTAGAAAGAGAAAATGTGAAGGTATCTTATTGATTGTTGCCAATCCAGTAGACATACTAACATTATATGCAATTGAGAATTCTGGTATGCCAAAAGAAAGGGTGTTTGGCTCTGGTACAGTATTAGATACAGCACGATTACGTTATGCCTTAGGTTCTTGCCTAGAAGTAGATTCGCGTTCTGTACATGCCTATGTTATTGGTGAACATGGAGATTCGGAATTTGTATCTTGGTCTAATGCTAATGTATCGGGTGTGCCTATGCATGACTTCTTTGCCTTACGAGGAAAAAATGTAGAAGATATGGAGAAAACAGAAGACGAAATCGCTAATGAAGTAAAGAATGCTGCATATGAAATCATTCAAAAAAAGAACGCAACATATTATGGTATAGCGACTTCTGTTGTGCGTATTTGTAGAGCAGTCATTCGCGATGAAAAATCGGTATTACCAGTTTCTGTTAGTTTGAATGGAGCCTATGGGATTAATGATGTTGCGCTCAGTGTTCCAGCAATTGTAGGAAGAAATGGCATAGAAAGATTAGTGCCGATTGCTTTGAGTGAAGAGGAAAGAGAAAAGTTAAGTAAGAGCGCGGAAGTGTTAAAAGAAATCACAAAGACAATTGAATTCTAAAAAGAAAAGGTATGGCTTAAACCAAGGTGTTTATCCATACTTTTTTTTCCACTAGAATCATACCGAATAATGCCTTGAATAGATCGGCACATTTTACCATCAAAAACATATAAATTAGGGGAAAGGAAAAATAACGTGAAAGAATAAAGGCGATAGGATAGCTAATAAGGCAAGTAAAGCCACTGTCAAATAAGAAGGTAAGGACAGTTTTCCCACCACTTCTTAGGGTGAAATAGGAACTATTAGATAAAGATTGTATTGGTAAAAGAAGAGCATATAGGAGAATTAGAATTCTTGATGTTTCTTTTACTTGGTTAGTTACTTGATAGAATTGAGGGAAAAAGAAGGAAGTAAGAATCATGATTAAGCCAAATAGTAGGCTTAAAGAAAAGGATAAAAAGATTAATTTATTATCCATATCTACAGCGCTTTTGATGTCAGAGGCGCCTAGCTTTTGGCCGACAAGAATAGAAATCGTTAAGCCCATAGACATGGAAATAATAATGAATAACTGATTGACTGTTTCTGCAATATTGATTGAAGCTACTGCTTCTAAGCCATATAGGGAATAACATTGGTTAATCGCAGCGATACCTAATGCCCAAAAGAATTCATTTAAGATGAGTGGGGTACCACGTAATAAAATAGAACGTAGTAATGTTGGGTCATATTGGAAAGGCAGTATATTGTTAAAACAAAGTATTCTTTTCTTTAGATGATTGGCGATTGTTAAGATCGCTATAAATTCAATAAACCGTGCGATTACAGTAGCGATAGCTGCTCCATTTATGCCTAATTCAGGGAAACCAAAATGTCCAAAAATCAATACATAATTGAAAAGGAAATTGGTTAAAATAGCTAAAGTTGAGGCATACATTGGTCCTCGAGTTTCTCCTGTATCTCGAATAGTAGAAGAAATGGATTGGGTTAAGGCGAAAGGAATGATGCCTATTAACATGATAAATAAATAATCCTTCGCTGATTGCATAGCCAAAGCTATATCATTTAGAGAATTATTGGCTGCATCAATATACAAAGAAATGAAACCTTCGGAAAAGAAATAGAATAGGAATAAACCGAATAAGGCTATAGCTAAAGTGGAAATGATTTTAATCTGTAAACATTTTCGCATTCCATCATGATCTTTTTTTCCAAAGAATTGCGTGGAGAATATACCAGCAGCATTTACTGTGCCAAAGATAACTAGGTTATAAATAAAGAATAATTGGTTCACGATGGATACAGAAGACATTTGGATTTGTCCAACCTGACCTACCATTATGTTATCTAGCATGTTCACAAAATTAGTGATGGCATTTTGGATAAGTATGGGAATCATCACAAGTGAAACTTGACGATAAAATTGTTTATTTCCTATATATTTGTTTGTCATAAGTAATGCCTAGTATAACATAAGAAAAATAAGAGCTTAATAGAAATACTCATGCAGGGAGTAGGTATGTGTGATAAAATAGGGAAAAGGTAGGGAGCAGATATGGACTTTAAAAAGATATTCCAAACAGAAGAAGAAATCATTTATGATGAGCCAAAAAAGGTAAATAGAAATAATGGCTTATGGATTCGTTTATATGAGCCAAAGGAATTCGATTCTTCTAATGCCATGGCAGAAGATTTAAAGAATAATATATCTATTTTAGTGAATTTACATAATATGCCAAAGGATTATTCGCAACGAACAATCGACTTTTTAACCGGAGTTTGTTATTCCTTGGATGGACGCATAGAAAAAGTTTCTCATGGTTTGATTGTTTGTGTACCTCATGAAGGTGATTTATATAACCTCACAACAGGAGAATAGTCATGAACAAAAAGGAATACACAATTTATAAAAGTTCAAGAAAAGATCGTGTAGAATGCGATGTTTTTGAAGGGAATACTTGTTTATTGTCGGTATATTTAGAAAAAGGGAAGTCTACACCTGCCTATATCCATTCCACAAATATAGATTTAATCTCACATTATGATCTTGAACAAACCCTGATTCCTGGTGTAACCAAGAGGGTAATTGAATACCAAAAACACGATATTATCTTTGGGGAAATCTTTTGGAATAGTGATGAATCCTATTCTGTATATTATCCAAATGATGAAGTGATTAATATTGAACGCATGGATAATGAAACCTTCTGTTTCCGTAAGGAAGACGTTACTCTAGCGATGATTAGTAAATATAAATATAATCAAGATTTATTAAAAAAAGATTATGAATATAAACCGATTTATACAGTAGAATGCATGGCGGATATATCAGATCAATGCCTAATTACTATATTTAGCTTCCCAATTTTATATTTTGGCTTTTAGGGGTGAAATATGAGTGAAGTAACGAAAGCTACGAAAAAAAAGAAAACAGACGCAAAGAAGAAAAAGACAACCAATACGATACGTCTAAGTGCGGAAGAAAAGAAACTTATTCAATACTTTCGTAAATGTAATCTTTTAGAAAAGAAAATCATCTTGCTTCTTTGTGAAAAGGCTTCTGGGAATGTAGGAGATATGTTATCGAATTTGCGTAGTGCGAATATTGAAGTTGAAAATTAGTGAACGATGTTCACTTTTTTTAATCTATGCTAAACTATATCAAGTATAGAGGGAAAAGAAATGAAAAAGTTATTGTTAATATTATTAGCGATGACCTTAGTCGCATGTGATATTTTAGAAAATAAAGAAGATGAGGTAGTAGAAGCTACACCTGAGCCTACGCCAGAAGTCTTTAGTATATGGGCAGTAGAACCTGGAATTGATATTGATGGCATTAAAATCATGAAGCCATTTGATAAAAAAGAAATCATTGTAGGTAATACGGCAGCTTTATTAGATATTGAAAAGATAGGCTACCCACAAGAGTGGCATGATTATGGTTATGATACAAACGCAATTATTGTAGCCAAAGATGGTAATCATGGTATTTATAATTATGATGCAGAAATGGTTTATCCAATTACGGTTAGTGTACACTCAGCCCCATTTGCCAGTGGCTTAACAGCGATAAAAGTAAAGAATAATAGCCTAGGTACTTTTGGTTATGGTTCTTCGCATACAGCTAATCGTACAGCTTTTATTATGGATAAGGATTATATTTCTGTTACGGATGTACCGTATGAACAATATGATTATGATCCTTATGGAAAAGGAAAAGAAATGCCATTTGTCGCTAAGAAAGATGGTGTAATTGGCGTTGCTAGTCCGAAGAATGATGGAACAGCCACTTTTGAAGCCTATAATGGTGGCTTTGAAAAAAGAAGTATTATTCCTGTAGTAGATGCTTCACACAAGGTTACAGGATATGAATTAGTAGATGCAGGCGGAAATTCCTTAGGTGGGGTAGTTACATTATTTGGCAATTATATAGAAGGCAGCTTTATTAATGATTTCTATGCAGTAGGCACAAATACAGATAAAGCTTTGATACGTGCTTCAACAGCCCAACAAATTGGTTTAGTATATCAAGATGTAGGCTATTTCTCTAATGGATTTTGTCCAGTGAAGAAATATGGCAAGTGGGGCTATATTGATGAAGCAGGAAATGAAGCGAGTGACTTTATCTTTGATACAGCTACAGAGTTATATGAAGGTAAAGCTTATGTGCGAGCTTATAATCAATATGGAATTATTGATTTTAAAAAGACACGCGAAGCTGGTGAACAAATTAATATTCAATCTGCATATTACGCAAATCCTGAAGAAGAGCCTATTGGTACAGCAGAGGTATTAGTTACCGAACTGACTTTAAGAACAGGACCTTCTCCTGAATATACATATCACGGTAACAGTTATATGGGGGCACGCTATAAAGTATATGAAATACAAGAAAATAGTGGTATGACATGGTATCGCATTACAGATCGTTATTGGATAGGCGATTATAATCATGAATGGGTAAACTATATAGCGAACTAGAATAGGGCAAAAGCCCTTTTTCTAATTCTTAATTTGTTGATTAGTTTATTGAGGATGCATCTTATCGATGCTAAAATAATGTAGTTTAGAAGTAAGAGGAAAAGAAGATGAAAAAATGGTTAAAAATCATACTTCCAATTGTGCTAATTGTCTTAGCAATTGGAGGTTATTATATCTATCGTAATTGGATAGCAGTTGGTGGGGATGACGGTAGTGCAGCTTATGTTTCTGCTGTAAAAACCATTAATGCAGCGAATACTTATACGAATACAAATAATCGTTTTTCAGGGATTGTAGAATCGCAACAGATTATTGATTATAAAAAATCAGGTAGTAGAGAAATTGAAGAAGTATATGTAAAAGTTGGAGATACAGTGGCAGAAGGTACACCACTTTTTAAATATGATATTAGTAATTCTGAAAATGAAATAGCGAGTTTAACTTTGGATTTGGAAGGTTTAAACGATACATTGAATATTTATCGCACAATGAATGATCCTCAAAGCCAAATTCAAGCACGTATGGTAGAAATTGATATCAAAAAGAAGGCTGCTGAAATAGAGGCAAAACGTGCAGAGATGGAAAATTCTGTTGTTAATGCGACGATAGCTGGCTTAGTAAAAGCGGTTAATGAAGAAGGTAGAACGGCTGACGGAATGGATGCGCCTATTGTACAAGTTATGGAAATGGGTGAATTCCGCGTTAAAGGGAAAATTGATGAGCAATTATTTGGCACAATTGGTGTGGGTAGCCCGGTTTTAGTACGCTCTCGCTTAAATGAAAATCAAACATGGAAGGGAAGTATTTCTAAAATTGAAAGTGAACCAAATGCACAACAGAATAATAATGCCTATTATGGGGAAACAGGAGAAAAGGCTTCTTCTTATCCTTTCTATGTGGCTTTAGAACATACGGATGGATTAATGCTAGGGCAACATGTTTATGTAGAATTAGATCAAATGGATATGCCTAATTTAGAAGGTATTTGGCTTCCATTGGATTATGTTGTTCAAGATGAAGAAAAACCATATGTATGGGTTTCGGAAAATGGCCGTTTAAAGAAACGCACTGTTGAAGTTGGTGCAGTTGAAGATATGTTATATCTCATTGAAGTGACTTCAGGATTGAGTGATGAAGATTTGATTGCTTGGCCGGAAGAAGGCTTTCATGAAGGCTTAAAAGCAGTGAATATGTCGGAGGTTACAGAATGATATTAAACCTACAACATATTAATAAAAATTATGGGCATGGTAATTTAACTGTTCCTGCTTTAAAAGACGTGAATTTACAAGTAGAAGAAGGGGATTACCTAGCTATTATGGGGCCTAGTGGCTCGGGAAAAACAACTTTAATGAATGTGATTGGTTGTTTGGATCGTCCTAATTCAGGGAGTTATGAATTAGATGGTATTGATATTGCTTCACTAAATGAAACACAATTAGCAGATGTGCGTTTACATAAGATAGGTTTTGTATTTCAAACCTTTCAATTATTAGCTTCGGATAAGGCAATTGATAATGTAGCCTTACCACTTATTTATGCTGGTGTAAAAAAAGATGAAAGAAATCGTAGGGCGAAGGAAGCTCTAGCTAAAGTGGGTTTGGAAGACCGTGTGGATTTTTTTCCAAATCAATTATCTGGTGGTCAAAAACAAAGAGTCGCTATTGCTAGAGCAATGATTAATCATCCAAAAATATTATTAGCTGATGAGCCAACGGGTGCTTTAGATCAAGCTAGCGGCAAACAAGTTATGGCTTTATTTGAACAATTGAATCAAGAAGGTGTTACCATCATCATGATTACCCATGACGCAAATGTTGCTTCATACGCAAAGAAAGTAATGAAAATTGTAGATGGTGAGTTAAGCGAAGGAAGTGATGCTTAATGAAAAAATGGATTAAAGGTATAGTAGCAGCTGTTGTAGCTATTGGTGTATTAATTGGCGGTTTATTTACTTATCAAAATATGAAGGATAAGGATAAGACTGCAGAAGTCCATTCGGTAGCGAATATGAATTATGGCTGGATGGGTGAAGATATGACTAGCTCAGGCATGGTTATTAGTCGAGAAACCCAAGAATATTTTCGTACGGGTGAACAAATGGTTACTCAAGTTTTTGTGACGCCTGGTCAACAAGTAAATGCGGGTGATGCATTATTCGCCTATGATGTAGAAACACAAAGACTCGCTGTTGAATTAAAACAAATCGAAGTAAATAATGAAGAAAAACATATACAAGATTTATATAAAGAAATAAATGAAATAAGGGCGATGAAGCCTTATGTACCTCGTCCTACACCTGAGCCAAC
>JAFVFM010000276.1 GCA_017475415.1 Solobacterium sp. | reverse complement strand
TTTACCTGCTCCATTATGTCCAATAAAGCCAAAGATCTCACCATCATTTACTTGAATATTTACACCATGTAAAATCTCTTTTTTATCAAAACTTTTATGTAAATTCTTTATTTCTAACATATTTCCTCCGAAAAATTGACTTCTTTATTATATATAATTCATGGAGAATAGAAAAGTGACACTCATTATACTTATATATTATGGTTTAGCCTTATTCTTATTGCGCTATCCTACATACAACAGTAGCTTTTATCTTTATTTTTATCTGCCTATCCTTCCTCAATTCTACTTTTATACAATTTCTTTATTCCTTTATCTTCCTGTTCATCAATCTTCCATTCTATTTTTACTCATGTTAGCGAGCCTAATCGATATCCTAATGCAAGAGATATCCGATACTATTTTATTGCTTATATTTTTGATTCTTTTCTACAGCGGCAATTGCAAACCCTATCTCTTTAGCTTACTTTTTATCGCTATATTAGCTTTCTTTTCCTATCAAGGAAAAATAGGCTTTGGCGATATAAAATTATTATTTATCTTATCCTTCTCTTTACAAGAACGTTTTTTTCTCTTTTTAGCGATCAGTTGTTTTTTCGTTTTACTTACAAATAAAAAAGATGAAGAAACAATTCCCTTCATCCCTTATTTGACCCTAAGTTATTTGATTGTAAATCTTTTTCTATGGGTATACTAAAGTAAAATGTACTACCTTCATCAATCTTAGAAGTTACACCATATCGGAAATGATGTAAGTCCAATATTTCTTTTACAATAGCTAAACCTAAGCCACTACCACCATCTGTTCGTTGGTGCGTTTTATCCACTTTATAATAACGATCCCAAATATATGGAATATCTTCTTCACGAATTCCTTTACCATAATCTTGAACTTGTACTTGAACATCTTTATCAGAGATAATTTCACGTATGATAATATGTTTATTCTCTCCTGAATAATGAATCGCATTACTAATGAAATTATTGAGTACCTGCTGTATACGCGAGCGATCTGCTTTTACATATACAGAATCAGCCAAATAAATATCAATCGTAAACCCTTTTTGCGTACGATAAACATCATATTTCATCAACTGTTCACGAATCATTTCTGTTAAATCAAAATAAGAAGGATTTAAAATGATTTTCTTATCATTTAGTTTTGATAAATCCAATAAATCATTCACAAGATTCGTTAAACGTTTCGATTCATCTACTACTACACGAATATTCTCATCCGTCTTTTCTTCCGGTATATCCAGCATCATCTCACCATAACCTGTAATCATCGTTAATGGCGTACGTAAATCATGTGAAACATTGGCAATCAAATCCCTTTTTGCACGATCTGCTTTTTGTATATCTTCCGCCGCTTGCGATAAAGTATGATTTAATTCTTGTGCTTCTAAATACTTATTCGCCTCTGCTTGCTCGATATACTTCCCTTGTGGTAATTCCTTAGCAGCATTTGTGATTAATTGTAAAGGCCTAGCGATACGTCTATATAATGTATAAGTTAATACAATTAAAGAAACGATCAAGATAATTGAAATTAAAATCAATTGACTTTTCAAAGTTTCAATTGTCGCATCAATTGGCGATATGCCAGATAAGGCAACAATATAATAATGATCATAACCATCAATCATCTTAGTATATAAAATTGAACGATGTGGGCTATTATGATGCATGAAGTCATTAGAAAAGATTTCTAAATTCGATTTTTTAGTTTCATTTAATCCTTCTATATTTTCCATCACTTTCACCGAATCGTAATGAATAAAATTACAACCCATTGCGTTACTAGATAAAGCATAGGTTTTCGTATCATCATGATAAACATAGGCTAAACAACTATTTAAATCCAGTTGTTTATGAATTAAATCTTCATTCAGACGATCGCTATTTTGCGACGGTTTAGAAAATAAGGAACTGTCACTATTCAAATAAGATACGTCACCATCATTTTCAATAAAATCCTCTTCTGCATCCTTGGCATTAGAAATGATTTGGTTAATTTTGTTTTTTTCATACATCGGTTCCAATAAGAAAAATTGGAAAATACCTAATACAATAATCATCGCAATGCCGAAAAATAATAAAGACCGGCCCAATTCAAGGCGTAAACTAGATTTCTTTGTCAAAACGATACCCCACTCCACGTAATGTTACGATATGTGATGCATATTCACCTAGATTCTTACGCAATAATTTAATATGCGTATCTAAGGTGCGGTCATCTCCAAAAAAGTTATAGCCCCATATATTCTGCAAAAGCTGTTCTCTTGTTAAAGCAATACCAGCATTTTTTACTAGATAAATGAATAATTCATATTCTTTAGGAGAAAGTTGTAATTTTTCTCCTTTAATCGAAACTGTACGTGCAGAAAAATCAATCAGCAAATCATCTAATACAAAATTTTCACTTACAACAGTTAACGATCGCTTCAATATTGCATGTACACGCATCATTAATTCTTTACCAGAAAATGGTTTAACAACATAGTCATCAATCCCAACATCAAAACCATGTATCTTATCATATTCTTCACCTAAAGCAGATAACATAATAATCGGTAAGTTTGGTTGCATTTCGCGTATATCTTTTACTGCTGAAAAGCCATCCAAATTAGGCATCATGACATCCATAATTACCAAATCAAAATGATCATTCTCACATTTTGAAATAGCTTCAAAACCATCACTTGCCACATCCGTTTCGAAACCTTCATGCTTAGCATATTTACAAATCATTTCTCTGATTTTTTCTTCGTCATCAACAATTAATAATTTTGCCATATATACCTCCCATAAAACTATAACGAAAGAATGTGAAAAATAAGTGAATTATAAAGATAGTATTGTATCTACTGCACCTTTAATTTCTTCTACATCTACATCTTCAATTTGCCCATTATCACAAGCCTCTGTAATTGTAGGATCTAATGGTAATTTCGCTAAAATTGGTAAATTGTATTTTTCCGCAATATCATTTACATGAGAATGTCCAAATAAGGCAATATGTTCATCACATGTAGGGCATACTACATAGGACATATTTTCGATGATACCTAAAATCTTCACATTCATCATATTCGCCATATTGATTGCCTTTTCAACAACCATAGATACTAATTCTTGTGGACTAGTAACAATAATAATGCCATCTAACGGAATAGATTGGAATAAAGTTAAAGGTACATCACTCGTTCCAGGAGGCATATCTACATACATATAGTCTACATCATCCCAAAATACTTCTTGATAGAATTGCTTGAGTATACCTGCTACCATAGGACCACGCCAAATTACTGGTTGTTCATCTTGTTCAAGCAACATATTTGTACTCATAATTTGAATACCACTTTTACTCATTTCTGGATAGATTAGCTCACCATCACCACTTGCTTTAGCATGTATACCAAAGGCATGTCCTTGCGAAGGTCCGGTGATATCTCCATCTAAAATAGCCACACGTTTATTTCTTTTTTGTGTTTCAGCAGCTAAAAGTGAAGTAACTAAAGATTTACCTACTCCTCCTTTACCTGAGACAATCGCTATCGTTTTCTTTACGCTAGAACGCTCATGTAAGGCAATATGAAAATCACCTTGATTGCGACTCGCACAACCTTCTACACCACATCCATCACAGGCATGGTTACAATTTTGATCATTTATTTCTGACATGTTCAAACTCCTTTTTTTCTTTACTATTTTACGCTTCTTGATGCATTTTGTCTTCTAGTATACTTTCTATCGCTTCCATTTGATTTTCCATTTCTCTTGCCGACATACGATATCCCCCATAAGCGAATATAGCATTTTGAATTAATGCATCAGAGCTTGCAACAATCACATAATAATCTTTTACTAAATCTTGTACAATACGTTCTATATATGCATCAGCTGTTTCATTTGTCTTAGTATAAACAATATCTAGATTTCCTTCTTTACTTTTTTCGCCACGATTCTCTTCTCTTTTATAACCATCAAAGACGAGGATCATCCGCATACCTACAGCATATTGGTAATTTACAAACGATTCGATTAAACGTCTACGATTATCCGCTAATGGAGCATCCTTTACATCTTTAAATCTTTCCCAAGAATAAATCATATTATAACCATCAATAATCAAACAACGTGGTTTCTTTTCTACTTGTTTATATTGTTTTCTTTCTTCTGATTCATTCCTTTTTTGCATCTTTTTATCTTTTTTCCGATTTTGGGCATAAGTTAGCGCAAAGATACGATTGATTTCTTCATCATTCAAACGCATCGGCTTTGTCATATAGCTGGAAGATTGGTTTCTTTGTTTCAAATGCAAATGCATATGCTTTTCTACCTCTTTAAAAGGTATATGAACAGCACCCCCGTGCATACAAAATATCGAATCCATTGGATAGTTCAAATCAGCATGTGGGTCATATGCATATTCTTCTATGATTACTTGGCTATTCTTTACTTCTTCATAACCATCAAAATACAACAAGCATTCCCCCTTACCCTTACTTAGAATTTGAAATTCTTTTGGAAAGGACAATAAGTTGGATAAAGCTGCTCTACCTACAATTTGATAAGATTCATTATGTTGAACTTCGAATTCAGCTTCTTTTTCTTCTAGAGCATATAAGCATGAACTCAATATACTTTCTTCTATTGTTAAAGAAAAATGTTGGTAAGGTTCTAATAGAATATTTCCTTCATTTTGCATTAAACCATGACGTAGAGCACGTATTGTCGCTTCATAAAAGTCTATTGTATTTGAATGCTTAATATGTGCTTTGGCCATTAGAATTTCAACAATACAATCCGTCAATTCTGAACCCGTTAATATTCCCGGTATTCTATTCTCTTTAATCGTCTTTATGATTACTTTTTCATACGCTTCTGGTATATCCCCATCCTTTAAACGACTAATTACTTCTATACCTGCATTGCGCTTATTCGGTTTCAACAATAATACAACTTCCGCATAATGCTTTAACGGCTCATAATGGCCTATACCAATACTTTCTTTATTAATTGTTTCCTTATAACAAATTTCTGCATCACTAAAGGTAATAGAAATACCATTAAGCTCTAGTAGACGCTCTTGTAATACTTCTTTTTGTAGATCCCCCATTAAATGTACATAAATACTCTTTGTCGATTCCTCAATACGTGGTTCTATGGGATCATGATTCATTTTTAAAAGCACGAAATACTCTTTGCAAAGAAAGAAGTCTTCCTCCTTTTCAAAGCATATACGATATTCGATAATCGATTCTAATACTTCTTGCTTATCTTCAAAGCCTATTGTTTGCCCTATATAGCTATTTCTTAATCCTTTAAGACCGAGAATCATAGGCCCCTTCGCTTCTTGAAGTAGAGTATATTCATTTCCTTGATAAAGACGAATTTGATCTATCTTTTCTTCTCCTATTTTTCCCTTTGGCTTAAGGCAACCTTGTATTAATTTAATATAAGTAATGCGATTCTTTTGCGCATCATTAGCTATCTTATATACAATTGCCTTAACTTCTTCTTCCGAACTATCCATTTGTGCAAATATAGGTAAAAATGAAATCAATTCATCTATCCCTTGATCTTTTAAAGCCGTACCAAAAAAGATTGGATAATATTCTTTTCTTTTCATTGCATCTTTGATTTCTATATTTGTAATATTTTTTGATTCTTCAAAAGCTTTCATAAAGGATTCATTTAAAAAATAAAATTCTTCATCTTTCTCTAAAGGATATACATAAGTAGATAATTTCATTTGTGCTTCCTTAATAAAATCATCTTCACTTAAATAAGCGATATCCATCTTATTTACAAATAAAACCGTTGGTACATGATGTTGTTGCAGTAAAGAAAACAAACGTTGCTGGTAAGGTACAATCGCATCCTTACCATCGATAACAAGGATGGCTAAATCAATTACTTTCATCGCAATATTCACTTCTTGAATAAAAGCAATATGGCCTGGTGTATCAATTAAGAATACTTGTGTATCATCCACTTGAAAATAACATTCTTTATCAAATATAGTAAGGCCATGCTTACGCTCTAGTGCGTCATAATCTAAAGTAGATTCTTGTTTATCTACACGACCAAAGGATTGAGTCATACCCGTATGATTCAATATTCTTTCTATTAATGTCGTTTTGCCTGAATCGACATGCGCAAATATTCCAATTGTTATTTTTTTCATAATTTTCTTAAAAAATGGATTGCCCAATGACAACCCATAATGATTATTTACCTAATAAAGCATTCACTTTCCCTTTTGCATCTTCAATATTATCCGCAATCACAAAGACAATAATCGAAGAATCATCATTTGTTTCAACAATAGCCTTATCAATCTTGAATGTTTCTTCTGGCGTATAATTATTCGCTCTATCTTTTAATGAACTAATATAGCTTTGGATATATTCTTTACATTTTTCCGTTTCTTTTACCTTGAATACACCAACTGTATCCGCCTTTTTATCACTGGATAAATATAAGGCAGCTTCTTCAACTGCTTCTTTATCATTTTGAAATAACATTGCTAAAGTACGATTAGAGGGGAATTCAGTTAATTCATTAATCATACCTAAATCCTCTGCTAATTTTTTTGCCGCATCAGCAACAGATAGATCTTTTATTGTTGCTTGATTAGAACCAGCTTCTTCATTGCTATTATTTTTTGAACCACATGATATTAATAATACAATTATCAGCAAACTACTCACAAATTTCTTCAACATACACTTCCTCCTGATATACATGTGTTTTAATAAAGTCCGCAAATACCTGCGCACCTGCTTCATTAAGATGAACACCATCCCAAGTATATTGTTCCTTAATTAATCCTTTTTCATCCATTAATTCAGTACTTTCATTAGGATTAATATAGAAGATATGATACTTTTTCGCAACTTCTATAATTTTCTCATTTTCAACATCTACTGCTTTAGTTAAATCTTCTAAAGACATGCCATTCATCGAGCGAGGATGATAGCCTAAAATGAAATATATATTTTTTTCAGGATGTTTTTCCTTATATTCCTTAACTAATGTATCTAATTCTTCTTTCCATACATCAAAATTCGTCCCATTAATTTCATTGATGCCTAAGAATAAATAAATATTCTTTTTTTCTGTTGTATCTAAAATATCATATAAAGGTTTATTTACCTTTTCGTTTACCTTCATATCATAAATACGCCATAGGGATAATGAAGTAACATAATATACTTCTACACCCAATTTAGGTAAATCACTATATAAAGCTAAACCACCTACTCTTGAATCCCCACCAATAAGTGAATTCTTAAGATAATCTTCCGAAGCAACAGCAGAGGCAGGAGTAGAAGATTGATAATTGTAAGAAGTAATCAAACGACAAGAATATTTGTCTTTGAAATCACCTTCCGCTAAGGTTTCTATAGGCGAAAAAGATGCAGTTATGCTGCATAATGTAAGTATAAGAACTAATAATACAATTTTCAGCTTCTTCATCATTGCGCAAATAGGTTTGTTTCGCCTTCTCCTTCATCTTGATTAAATTGTGGTAAATCTGGTAATTCATCTAAACTTAATAAACTAAAAGCATCCATGAATTCATTGGTTACAGAATATAATATAGGCCTACCTGGCGCTTCCGAACGGCCATCCTCTTTTATTAAACCTCTAGCTTCTAGTTTTCGTAACATTACATCAGCCCCAACCCCACGTATTTCTTCAATTTCAACACGTGTAATAGGTTGTTTATATGCAATAATGGCTAAGGTTTCTAATGCTGCATTGCTTAATTTAGTTTGCGAAGATAATTGGAATAACTTTTGTGCATATGGATGAACAAAAGCTTTACTTAAGAATTTATACGTGTTTCCAAAACGCGCAATTTCTATACCACGATGATCATCAATATAATATTCTTGTAGATGCTGGAATAACTTTTCTGTCATATCCTCTTTTGTGCCTAAGGTGTCACTTGCTTGCTCTAAGGTCAAGCCATCATCACCAGTTAAGAATAATAAGCCTTCTAATACTGCAGCCATATGCAAGAAGATTTCTTCTTCATCTCCCTCTAATGTTGGTATTTCGCCTTCCTTCACTTCTATATTTTCTTCTGTTGCTTCAAATACATCATCTATAGTTTCAGC
>JAFVFM010000275.1 GCA_017475415.1 Solobacterium sp. | reverse complement strand
TTTCATACTTCTTTTGAAATTCTGTAATTAAAGTATGAGGTGGTTCTTCTTTAACAAAAGAAGTAAGCCCATATTCTTCTTCAAAAGATTTACGTAAGCTTTGTTTCATATCGGATAGGGTAATCGGTTTTATTTCTTGTAAGTTAATGACTCTACTTTTAACAGAAGAAACAGCCTTGGTTTTCATTTTTCTTTGATCAACATTCAGATATAGTGGCATCTTAGTTAGGTCGCTATGTATTAATAATGTGCCATGATGTAGGGAGGTGGAGGATTTATGTAAATAAGCATGGCCTGAGAACTTCTTATTCTGTACTAATAAATCATTTCTTCCTGAGATTTCTGCATCGATATCTAATTTCTTTAAGGCATTGAGTAGGATGGTATTATTTCTTTCTATAGAAAAATAGTAATCTTTCGCAAGAAAGGTAAAGTTCATATTGCCTAAATCATGATATACAGCACCACCACCAGTAGGCCTACGTACTAAATGTACATGGTCTTTCTGTACATTTGTCAGATTACATTCTTGCCATAGATTCTGATTCTTGCCAAAAATAAGAGAAGGCTCATTTTGCCAAAGGAAAAGAATAAGTTCATCCTCTTCTATTGTTTCAAATAAAGCAGATTCCATAGCTAAATTGGCATAGGGATTTGTACAATCTGTTTCGATATAACTTAATTTCATATTCGCTCCTTGAATTAATTGTAAAGCAAGAGTGGGCTTTATACAAAAAAACCTACCGAACAACTCGATAGGTTTCACATAAGCACATATTTACATAATTCCACTATCTACTTGACAGGGAATGTGTCACATAGCTTGCTGTATATTTATAGTCTTTGGTCTTTTTCAATATCTAAGAAATATTTATAGGTATCTACAGTTAGTTCACCACAAGCATCTTCATCACAAGCGATGATAGCGTTGTTGTGGGTTTGTAATGCAGAACATGTCCATTTGTGGCTTACAGCACCTTCTACTGTAGCAGCTAAAGCTCTAGCTTTATTATGACCATTAATGAGTACTAATACTTCTTTAGAATCAAATACTGTGCCTACACCAACAGAGAGGGCTTGAGATGGTACTTTCTCTGGATCATTACCGAAGAAACGGCTATTTACGATACGTGTATCTGTGGTTAGATTTCTTACACCAGTACGAGAAGATAATGATGTATATGGTTCATTGAAAGCGATATGACCATCAACACCAATACCACCCATAAATAAGTCGATTCCACCATAACTAGCAATCTTTTCTTCATAACGTGCACATTCTTCTTCTGGATTATCTGTCATACCATTTAGAATATTGATATTTTCTTCCTTCATATCAACTAAATGATTGAAGAAATTATCATGCATGAAATACCAATAGCTTTGGTCATGTTCATGTGGTAAACCTAAATATTCATCCATATTGAAAGTTACTACATTAGCGAAGCTTACTTCACCTGCCTTATTCATTCTTACTAATTCTTGGTATACGCCAATAGGGGAAGAGCCTGTTGGAAGTCCCAATATAAATGGACGATCTTCCTTATGCGCATTAATTTTTGAAGCGATATAGTGGGCAGCCCACTTACTCATTTTTTCATAATTGTCTTGAATAACTAATCTCATATTTTTCTCCTCTTTCTTTCCATGATAAAAATAGGATACTATTCTTATCTTTATTTATGATGTGATAAGAGAAGTTTTGTTACGGTTTTGATTCCGCTTTTTCTTTTCTCTTTTACGATGCACATACATTCTTGTAACACCGTGACAGCATCCGCCGAATCTTTCGATAACTGTCAAACCTCGTCACCTACCTATTGGTGGGCCTGGCGCTATAATTGTCCAAAATCCTCCCTTCAAAGGAACAATCATTTAAACTGTAGGAAAATCCTACGTTATAAATTTTCTATCAATCTGCTTTGTGTGTCAATATCCTTTAAAGGACTGATAGTAGAAGAAACCCATAAGAAGGCTTATGGGTTAAGAACGTTGTTTAATTAAGGCAGCACAACCTGCAATAGCTAATAAATATGGTGTTTCAAAACTATCATGTATGCCATAACGTAAGCCAGTAATAACACCAATGGCTTGTAGGATATCTGCATATTGAATACAGCGCTCTTCAAAGGAAGAAGATTCCATTTCCTTATCTTCTTCTGTGAAGATGCCTTCTTCATCTAATAAGGAAAAATA
>JAFVFM010000274.1 GCA_017475415.1 Solobacterium sp. | reverse complement strand
ATGGAATGAAAGTTATTGTTAGAGGTGATTTAATTGTATATGAAGCAGATGGCAAACTAGAAATACGCGCCAATAATATGTTTCAAAGTGGAGTAGGGGATTTAGCTGAACAATTAGAGAAATTGAAGCTTAAACTAAAGGCAGAAGGTTTGTTTGAAGAAGATCATAAAAAGCCTTTACCACCTTATCCATTTTCGATTGGAATTATTACAGGTAATCATACTGCTGCACTTGAAGACATGTATAATCGTTTAAATGAACGATGGCCTATAGCGAAAACAACATTATATCCTGCTTCTGTGCAAGGTAAAGATGCTGCACCTACAATTATTGCAGCATTAAAAAAAGCAGATGAAGCAAATCATGATTTACTCATATTAGGTAGAGGTGGTGGTTCAATTGAAGATTTATGGTGCTTTAATGATGAATCATTAGCACGTGCCATTTATGAATTGAATACACCAATTGTTACAGGTATTGGCCATGAAATTGATTTTACTATAGCTGACTTTGTTGCAGATAAACGTGCGAATACACCAACTGGGGCAATTGAAATATCCACACCTACCTTAAGTGAAGTAAAAGATAAAATTGAACAATATAAATCTAAATTACAAAAGATTACTTCTTTAATACTCCAACAAAAAAAACAAGCTTTATCTTTGATGAAAAAATCACCTTATTTCTTAGATTCGAGTAAGATATTAGAATATCGACTTATGCATATGCAATATTTGCGTGAGAAATTATTTCATACAAAAATGCTTTTCCAAGATAAAGAAGTAAAGATAAAACAATATCAAACTCGATTACAGAAAGATGCTAATGATATGTGTAAAGATTTGAGTATTAAAATAAATCAAAATCGTTTATCGATAGATCATGCACTTAAAGAGTATCAAAACAAACAAATACATAAACTACAAGAAAAAATAAAATTGCTTGATGCTTATTCACCTTTAAAAGTAATGGCGAGAGGATATTCCCTAGTAGAGAATAAGGATAAAGTTATCCATCAAGCTGATGAAGCAACTATAGGAGATGAATTAAAGATTACTTTATCAAAAGGTAAATTATATGCAGAAGTAACGAAAGTAGAGGATGATTATGGCAAAGAAAAATATGACATGTGAGGAATCGATGGATCGTTTAGAAGAGATTGTTTCCTTATTAGAAAATAATGAATTATCTTTAGATAAAACAATAGAATTATTTGAAGAAGGTTTAAAATTAACCAAAGAATGTGATGCAAAATTAAAAGTATTTGAAGATAAAGTCAATCAAATCATTAAGGAAAATAATGAAGATGAATGAGTTATTAGAGAAAAGTTTAAATTATATTCGTGATAGTAGAGTAAAAGAGGCTTTACTTTATTCTTTATTAGCTGGTGGTAAACGAATAAGACCAAAGTTATTATATGATGTTCTAGAAGGCTATGGGTATGATACATCTATTGCAGATCCTTTTGCGGTAGCGATAGAAATGATCCATACTTATTCTTTAATTCATGATGATTTACCTGCTATGGACAATGATGATTATCGTCGTGGTAGATTAACATGTCATAAACAATTTGATGAAGCAACAGCGATATTAGCTGGTGATGCTTTATTAACAGAAGCCTTTCAATTATGCACAAAAGCTAGTGTTCAAGCAGATAAGATTGTTGCTTGTATTTCTATCTTAGCCGATGCGTGCGGTGCAAATGGGATGGTATATGGGCAAAATTTGGATATGCATCCTACAGAAGAAAAATCACTAAAGGAAATAGAAGAAATACATCATTATAAAACAGGATCATTACTTAGTGCACCTCTAATGATAGCTGCTATATTAGCGAATCATAAAGAAGATATTTCTATATGGCAAGAAATAGGCATTTGTTTAGGTCAAGCTTTTCAATACCAAGATGATTTATTTGATGTAACTTTAAGTCAAGAACAATTAGGAAAAAGTACTTCAGATGTCGAAAATGAGAAGTCATCTGTAGTATCATTATTAGGGATAGAAAAAACTGAAGAATTAATGAATCAAACTTATGATAGGGCAGAGTTAATGATTCAAGGGATACAGGGATTCAAGAATGAAGCTTTGATGGATACAGTTAAAGCTTTACGTAAACGTCAGAAGTAGGAGGAGTTTATGAATCTCTCAAACATCAAAGAGCCAAAAGATATTCAATCTTTATCCATAAAAGAATTAAATGAATTAGCGAAGGACATTCGCTCTTTTCTCATTTCTTCCGTCTCAAAAACAGGTGGTCATCTTGCGAGTAATTTAGGTATCGTAGAGTTAACACTTGCTTTGCATTATGTATTTCAATCCCCTACAGATAAGATTTTCTTTGATGTTGGACATCAATGTTATACACATAAAATATTAACTGGTAGAGCTAATGGCTTTGCCCATTTAAGACAATATAATGGAATATCAGGCTTTCAGAAAAGATGTGAAAGTAAACATGATGTATGGGAAGCAGGGCATAGCTCTACCGCTCTAAGTGCTGGTTTAGGTATGGCAATTGCTAGAGATTTGAACAAAGAGAATTATCATATTATTCCTGTTGTTGGTGATGGAGCGATGTCTAGTGGTATGTCCTTAGAAGCCTTAAACCAAATCGGTTCTGAACAAAGGAATATGATTATTATTTTCAATGATAATAATATGTCTATATCCAAAAATGTAGGTGCTTTGAATTCAGAATTCTCTCGCTTGCGGGCATCAAAAGCTTATACAGGTATTAAATCGGGTATGCGTAAAAGCTTAGAGACTTCTAATGTTGGAAATACCATTATTTCAGGTTTAAAGTCAATTAAAGATACATTAAAAAATGTCGTTATTGATGGAGGAATTTTTGAAGAGTTTCATATCGATTATATAGGACCAATCGATGGACATAATATTGCAGAACTAATCCGTGTTCTTCATGTCGCAAAAGAACATGATGGTCCTATTGTGATTCATGTTATTACCCAAAAAGGGAAGGGCTATGCGCCATGTGAAATGGACCGTGAAGGCATATGGCATGGTATAGGGCCATTTGATATTACAACTGGCAAACCTAAACATGCAGTAGCTACTGGATATGAATCTTGGTCTAGCTGTATTAGCTCCCATCTTTTATATTTAGCGAAGAAAAATAAGGATATCGTAGCGATTACACCTGCTATGATACAAGGTAGTGCCTTAAATAACTTCTTTGCGAAATATCCAGATCGCTCTTTTGATTGTGGTATAGCAGAGGAACATGCTGCAACATTCGCAGCGGGCTTAGCCATCAATCAAAAAAGACCATTTTTATCTATTTATAGTTCGTTTTTACAACGCGCTTATGATCAAATTAATCATGATATTTGTCGTATGGATTTGCCTGTTGTCATCGGCGTGGATAGAGCAGGTCTAGTAGGGGAAGATGGTCCAACACATCATGGTGTTTTTGATATAGGTTTATTAACACCATTACCAAATTTAATCTTAGCTCAACCTAAGGACGCACATGAAGCGCAAATGCTATTGAATACTGCCTTCAAACAAGAACATCCTTTTGTGATTCGTTATCCTCGTGGAACGACACAAAAAGCTAGTCCAACAGATGAAATAATTGAAATTGGTTCATGGGAAATGATAAATGAAGATGATCATACACAAGCATATATTCTTACTTATGGGGAAGACTTTAATAGCTTAAAAGAAAAAGTTCTATCCAATCATTTACCATATGCGATTGTGAATTGTCGTTTCTTCAAGCCATTAGATGAAAAAATGTTAACGCATATCGCTAAAAGCGAAGCGAAATTATTCACTGTAGAAGGGGATATGCTGAGTCACGGTCTTTCTTCATGTATCTTAGAATATTTAAATGATCACAATTTACAAAAAAAGATAAGGAGATTTGGTATTTCTGATAAATATATAGGTCAAGGAAGTAATAGGCAGTTGCGAAAAGAAATCGCAATTGATGTTGAATCTATTTTAAATGAAATAGAAAAGGAGTTAAGAGATGCTTAAAAACCTATATATTCAAAATTTCATCTTAATTGATGAGTTATCTCTTGATTTTCATGATGGCTTTAGTGCCTTCACTGGTGAAACTGGTGCAGGCAAATCCATTTTATTAGATGCAATATCTGTTTTATCTATGGAGCGCTCTAGTGCTAGTTTAATTATGAAAGATAAAGATAAAGCCATTATTGAAGGTACTTTTTCTTTACATGATGATATACATGCAAAAAAAATATTAGAAGAAGCTGGCTTTGAGGTAGAAGAAGATACCATTATTACACGTGAGATTTATAAAAATGGGAAATCACAATCGCGTATTAATCATCGTATAGTAACATTTTCTTTATTACAGAATTGTTTACGTGATCAAATTGATATACATGGCCAAAGAGATAATGCTTATCTATTAGACAGCAATAATCATATGCATTTATTAGATGCTTATTGCGGACATACAGTTTTATTAAATGAAGTAAAAGATAAATATTACATTTATGCAGATCTAGTGAAACAAAAAGAAAAGGCACTTCAAGAAAACTATAACGAAAGTGAATTAGAAATCTATACTTATCAAGTAAATGAAATAGATGAAGCCCAATTACAAATCGGAGAAGATAATGAATTGGAAGAACAAGAAAAAGCTTATAAAGTAATTAAGAATGCTTTTGAGAAATTGAATCTTATTGTAGAAAGTTATAAAGAAGGCTTAAGTAATGATCTTTATCAATTAAATTATCAAATACAATCTTTAGAAGATAATGATACTTTTATTACCGCAAAAAAACAGATGAATGATGGCTATTACAATATAGAAGAAGCTATTGATTCTTTAACAAAAATCTTAAATCAATATGATTATGATGAAGATTCCATTAATGCTATGCAAGAGCGTTTATTTTTTATTCAACGAATGAAGCGTAAATATGGTCGTACAATAGAAGATATATTGAAAACTAGAGATGATTTAAATACAAAAATCGAAATGATGGATAATCGTCAAGCGTATTTAGAAGAAATGGATCAAAAAATAGAAAAGGCAAAGAATGCGTATGAAACTGTAGCACAGAAATTACATGCTTCACGATTAAAACATGCACCTAAGTTAGATGCTGAAATACAAATCCATTTAAAGGATTTAGGTTTGACACATGCCCAATTTCAAACACAAATTACAGACGCAAAAGAAAGTGCTTTTGGTAATGATGCAATAGCCTTTTATGTATCCATGAATAAAGGGGAACAATTAAGGCCATTAATTAAAACCGCAAGTGGAGGCGAGATTAGCCGATTAATGCTAGGCTTAAAAGTAATCTTTACAAATTTACAGGGAATAAAAACCATCATCTTTGATGAAATTGATACAGGTGTTAGTGGTAATATCGCTACCTCAATTGGCCAAAAGATGAAGGCTTTAGCTAAAGATGTTCAAGTATTCTCAGTTACTCATTTAGCGCAAGTCGCTAGTTGCGCTGATTATCATTATCATGTAGAAAAAGCAATCAAAGGTAAGCGAACAATCACATCTGTAAAAGAATTGAATAAAGAAGAAAGCATCGAAGAATTAGCTTATATTAGTACAGGGGAGGTTACTTCTTCTTCCCTTAGTGCAGCAGAAGAATTGTATAGGAGAAATCATTCCTAATGTCACGTATATATTTTCATATTGATTTAAATGCTTTTTTTGCCAATGCCGAAGTATTATTAAATCCTGAATTAAAAGGCAAACCGATTATTGTAGCAGGGTATTCAAGAAGAAGTGTTGTTTCTACAGCTAGTTATGAAGCAAGAAAATATGGCATCCATTCTGCTATGCCAGTCAGTGAAGCTTTACGTTTATGTAAGAATCTAATTATTGTTGAAGGACATTATCATTTTTATCAAGAATTGTCACAAAAGTTTATGGAAATTGTCCATTCCTATACAAACTTAGTAGAACAAGCTTCCATTGATGAATGTTATGCAGATGTAACAGAAACAATAATGAAATTCAAAAAACCATTAGATTTGGCTGTACAAATGCAAAAACAAATTTATGAAGAAATTGGTATACCATGCTCTATTGGTATAGGTCCAAATTTATTTTTAGCTAAGATGGCTTCGGATATGAAAAAGCCATTGGGCATTACGGTATTACGTATACGTGATGTAGAAGAAAAGATGTGTACATTACCTTTACGAGATTTGCGAGGTATAGGAAATAAAACAGTGCCTTTATTAGAAGAATTAAATATTCATACAATAGGGGATTTAGCCCGTTATTCTAATCGCGAAGATTTAGAAAATCTATTTGGAAATCGTTTGGATGAGGTATTACAACGAGTTCATGGTTATGACTATCGTGAATTAACCATGGAATATGAACAAAAAAGTATAGGAATTTCAGAAACTTTTTTAGATGATTTAACTGAATATGATGAATTAAGAGGTATATTACGTGCTTTAGCAAAAGAATTATCCAGGCGTATGGTAAACCAAAAGAAGGCTGGTTCGCATATTACTTTGCGTATTACCTATGATGATTTCCGCAATATTACACGATCCAAAAAGATTATTGGGGATCCTATTTTTACAAGTGATGCTATATTTTTAGAAGCGATGACTTTATTTGAAGAGAATTGGGATGATGAACCAATAAGACTTTTAGGCATTACGATGAGTGATTTTGTGAGTGATGATGAACGTATTAATTTATTTAATTATGAAGAAATGAATAAAGAAAATACAGATTCTATTTTAAAAGAATTAAATGAAAGCTTAGGTACTTTAGGCTTTATTAGAGCAAGTAAATTGATTGATAAAGAGGGAAAATGAATCTAGAATTTGCATTTCAACAATATTTATTGCATATACAAATTAATGAAGGCAAAAGCAAAAGAACAGTAGTTTCCTATAAAGAAGACCTTTTGCAATATATGCAATATTTAAAAGAGAAAGAAATAAATGACTCAAGTGATATTGATTATCATT
>JAFVFM010000273.1 GCA_017475415.1 Solobacterium sp. | reverse complement strand
GCATATCCCTCAATTAAATATTGTTTTAAGACATTATTTGCCCATTTGCGAAATGCAATACCACGATTAGATTTAACTCTATAACCAACAGAAATAATCATATCTAGGTTATAGTGTTCAACCATATGTGTTTGAGTTTTTCCTTCCATCGCTCCATGCTTAGTGGTTGTCGCAAATTTTGCGACAGTTCAAAAATCTAGCTCCTCTTTTAATGCATTGTTGATATGTTTACCTATTGTTTTTACATCACGTTCAAAAAGATCGGCCATTTGATTTCTTGTAAGCCAAACAGTCTCAACTGCTTTGCCATGACCTTCTGCTACCCACACAACTGTATTGGTATCATGGTTCACTACATTAGCCCTATTCTTTTCTACCATAAGGACATCTATATATACTAAATGCCCCTCTTACTTATCTTCTACTTAGTTATATGTACTCCCTTAGGATATATTGTTTCAAATTCATCTTTCATCGATATGGTATAGAAATGATTATTATCACATTTTTCTATAAGTTAACTACTATTCACCTCGAGTAATACGATATATAGCATCAGCATATTGTTCAGGATAATTAATCGAAAATTCACCATGCTTAAGATTCGGTAAATAGTTCAATTGGCTAGAAGGATGCATCCTATGCATTATTTCAGCAGATTGTTTTATCTTTCCTATTTCTTTTTCTCCAACATAAATACAAATCTTCGCTAATGATTCTTTAAAGCTATTCTTTAGTTTAAAGATAGTATTTCCTTTCAAAAAGGCTATCATATCTTCCTTTTGTATTAGACAAGTATCTCTATAATAGTCTTCAAAGAATTCTTTCTTTATATGTAAAGAGTGAAATTGTAGCTTAGAAAAATACCTATTTTGGATTAAGCCATAAGTACTATTAATCGCTAAAGATATACAGGCATTTATAAGTGGTGATGGCAGTACAGATGCACTTTCAATTAAAGCATATTTGCAAATATCTTTGCGCTTTGATAACATTTCCACTACAATTTGCCCACCCAAAGATAAGCCTCCAATTAGTAAGACTTCCTTATTTATTCCATCTAGAAAAGAAAGAATTTCCATAGCATTATTTTCTATTGTTGTAAAAGGATAATCACTACCCGCATGCCCATCTAATATTGGCAGGATAATATGATAGTCGTTTTTCAAAAACTCTGCTACTTCTTTATAATTCCACCACGATAAACCACCACCATGTAGTAAAAGAATTAAAGGCTTATCTTTTGAACCATATTCTTTATATTTCATTTTCATATACCTTGTAAATGGATATAATGGCAATACATTTTCATCATAAACAAATTGAATATTGGAATGATTAACTTATAATTTTGAAACTCTTTTTAATTCCCTTTATTCTTCTCTCTTACTTCTTCTAAAGTCATAAATTCATAGATAGAGATATCCGCACCTTCTTGGCCATAATAGAGAACCATACTTTCATTGCCATATAAATCGAGATCCAATATCCCATCATGGTACTTCGCATTAGCTTGACCACCATCTGCCATTGTTATAGAAACAACACCTTCATTTAATTCCCACTTTGTAATAGCCATAGTTTCGCCATTATAAGTCATTGATCCTCCACCACCTTCTTCAATTGTAAGCTCAGATTCCATTTCTAAATCACTAGATTTCACCAATGAGCCTTCATTCATAACCCCAAATAATGAATAATTCCCTTCTAATGTAAATACAATTGCATGTGTTGGTTCTGGTGTTGGTTCTGGCGTAGGTTCTGGTGTTGGTTCAGGAGTAGATTCAACCATTGGTTCTGGTGTAGCATTTGTTTGCGCCGTATTTGTTCCACTTGAACATGCTGTTGTAAAAATCAAAATAAAGCTAATAAAAACAGATATTGTTAACCGTTTCATTTTATACACCCTCCTCAAAGTGTCTAACTTCAATTAAATTATAGAACATATAGTTTCCACAATAAAATAAAGATCCATTATTTTCACTTATTGGAAAGTTAACACTAAAAAATAGGTACTGTATCATATACAGCACCCATGAAAATCTAATGATTGTTTTCCTAAAAAATATTCTTTCTTTGTCCTATTCATCTTCTAGTATATGGATTCCAAAATCGCAACAGTCATCTCCCTGACTGCTCCCACGGGCAAGCCCGTGGGGTTCTGATTACCAAGTGTAGCTTGTAATCGTACACCATTTTCAGGCTTTGGAGTTACAAGTGTAAATCTGTTTGAATCAGGACTTTTATTACCAAGCAGTCCAACGACCACATTACTCTGATAATTACATTATCATCAGAAAGCGGTAAATTTCTGTCTTGCGACAAGGACGTACAGTCAATCGCCCAATATTAGGTTGTTAAGCTACTTTGATTCCGCTGTTTAATACTTTTATCCTATTAGCCTTAATCCATGCGATTAGAGCTTTTTCTTTGTTGTAATGTTTATCGAATTCAGTTATACATTTATTCTTGTCTATACCTTGTGCCCTGCGATCGTAGCAGTAGAGTAGATATGATGAATACCAATCTCTTTGAACTTCTGTTCCATCATGTAATTTATACAGTCTGTCGGATAGTTTCTTTTTAATGTAATCATCAACAGTATGGTCATACTGCGAAGCCCTGTAATTATTTGGAACTTCTATATACGTACCGCCCGTAACCTTGAACTTCTTTTCTACCGCAGTCTGAAATCCTGAAGGGCATCTATTCTTTATTGATTTACCAAAACGCTTTTTCTTATTGAACTTGCCTTTGCTATTGATCGTAGTTTCTTTAGCCCGTTTCATTAGCTTGCTTGCATTTTTAGGTTCAGTTACAAAAACATCTCCAAGGCTTCGCAAGTGGTTTGCGTCCTCGTTTATAGCAAGCTGCCTGTTTACAGCATTGATACGACATAATTCTGTATGTTTAGCTTTTAGTCTCTTATAATGATTTGAGTATTTCCAAATCTTACGGCCTTTCTTAATAGTGCCATCATTATTATAGTTCTGTGGATTGGTGGCTCTTCTTGACCTGTCCATAGCCCTGTAGAGCAGACGTTCTTTTCTCTCAGATGTCTGGATACTATTACCGCGCTCTGAAAGATTCTTCAATCCAATTTCAGTATCAGATGTATAAGCGACAGTCTGTGTTCCAATATCAGCGCCTATCAT
>JAFVFM010000272.1 GCA_017475415.1 Solobacterium sp. | reverse complement strand
TCACATGGTATGAAACAAAAGCTAGCCTTAATTTCAGCTTTTATCCATGATCCTAAATTGATTATTTTAGATGAACCATTTGTTGGCTTGGATCCTAAAGCATCTTTCTTAGTGAAAGAAAAGTTAAAACAATTATGTAGTACGGGATGTTCTGTATTCTTTTCTTCTCATGTCTTAGAAGTAGTAGAGAATCTATGTAACCAAATTGCCATTATTTCTAATGGAACAATCATGCAAAATGGTCCAACTGAATCGATTCTATCTTCTGGTAAGACCTTAGAAGAACTCTTTTTGGAAATGGAGTCTAAATAATGCAAGAACTTTGGTTATTAACGAAAACACAATTGATTAATCAATTGTTAAAAACAAATTCAAAGAAAAAATCAAAATTGAAAATAGGTAGTGTTGCCTTTACAGGAATTGTCTTATTTGGTTTATCCATTTATTACTATTTCATTTTTATGGATGCTTTTGGTGCTAGTGTTGGAAAAGAAGTTGTTCCCTACCTTATTGCACTAATGTCCTTCTTTATGACCTTTATCTTTGGTATTTCTTCTAGCCAAGGTATGTTATTCGGTTTTAATGATGCAGATTTTTTACGCTCTTTACCAATACAAGAAAAGAATATTGTTTTATCTAAAGCTTTAGTCTTTTCGTTATTAGAATATTTTTATTCTGCTTTACTCTTGTTACCGGCAATGATTGTATTTGGTATACAAAATGCCATGCCTTTTACATATTATGTATTTGTGATTATTGGTTATATATCTTTTCCTATCTTACCTATGTTAGTCGCTTCTTTTTTAGGTATCTTTGTGAAATATATTTCAGCAGGGAAGAAATATGCGAACTTAATTCAAAATTTAGGTACGATTGTTTTTATTGGCGTAATCTATTTTATTTCATTTCGCTTTGGCTATAGTAGTGGTAGTGACGATTTTACCGCAATAGGGGATAGTATTCGTAATATTACACAATTTGTATTTCCTGTTAAATTCTATGTTGATGGAGCTTTGCTTCCTAATATTTGGTATGTGATCATCAATACTGTTTTGTCTTTTGGCCTATTTTATTTATTTATTCATTTATATTCTAAGCGCATAATGAAAATCAATGAAAAGGCTTCACAAGGCTATCATGTGGAAAACTTCCAACTTAAAAAGGCCACTAAGAATTCTGCCTTTGGTGCCTTATTAAAATTAGAATGGAAGAAATTATTTTCTAATTTTACTTATTTATTGAATTCAGCTATTGGTATGGCAATGTTAGTCATTGGCTCAGCTTATTTATGTTTCTTTTTGCCTGAACAAATTAAATCTCTTGTGAATGCAATACCTTATTTTGGACAAGATATATTCACTATATTTTGGCAGGTTGTTTTATTGATTATTTTTGGCTTTGGACAAATGACAAATATTACCTGTGTATCGCTTTCTTTAGATGCGAAGGTATTATGGCTAATTAAGTCTTTACCATTATCCATACATCATATATTTATTTCAAAGATCATTGTGAATATGTTACTGGTATGTATACCTAGTTTGATCAGTTTAATTCTATTTGGCATAACCTTTGCCTTCCCAGCTACCTATTATGTATTTGGCATACTCTTTATCTTATTTGCCGCCTTATTTACAAGTTGTTTGGGGTTATTATTCAATTTACTATTTCCAAAATTAGACTATGAACGTGAAGCTATGGTGGTTAAACAATCTTTATCTGCTTTTTTAGGGGTTCTTATTCCTACATTTTTATCCATAGGAATTATCTTCTTATATTTCTATTTCTTAAAGAATGATATCTTCTATTTTATTATCTTGTCTTATGCTTTATTAGATATTATTCTTCTTACTATTCTTTATACTTATGGATATCGACGTTTTCATGAATTGAATCATTAGGAGGGTCAAATGGAAAAATATACATATCAAACAAAAGGTGTATGTTCTACTGCAATGCATTTCGAAATTGAAGGAGATACAATACTTTCCTTAAACGTTGATCGAGGATGTCATGGCAATTTACAAGGAATTGCGAAATTGGTAGAAGGCAGAAAGCTAGATGAAGTAATCCAAGCCTTAGATGGTATTTGTTGTGGAAATAAAAATACATCTTGCCCGGATCAAATCGCGCAAGCATTAAAAGCTTATATGAATCATCATTAAGCTTTTTTTCTTTTTTGGATAGAGTATGCTAAAATGAATTTCGTTATGTTTACTTATTTATTAGCACTGATTATCGTGATGATTGATTTATTTACAAAATCGTTCATCCAAATGAATGAAAATCTACATTCTGTAGAAGTGATTAAAGGTTTTTTTTCTCTTACCTATGTCAAAAATACAGGTATGGCATGGAGTTTATTGAGTAATCAAACCTTACTTTTAACACTTATCTCTTTATTCGTTGTTATCTATTTAGCTTATTATTGTTATAAACATCCATTAACTAGACCATATCAAGTCGTATTTGGTTTAATTATTGGTGGTGCAGCAGGGAACCTGTATGATAGGGCAATATTAAAATATGTACGTGATTTTTTGGATTTCATTATCTTCGGTTATGATTTTCCAGTATTTAATATTGCTGATTCTGCTTTAACAATAGGTGTAATACTTTTATTGATTTTACAAATAAAGGAAGAAAAATATGGCAAAGCTTAATTGGTTAGTAGAAGAAGATATAGATTTACGTATTGATAAATATCTCGCAAAGCATTCTGATCTTTCACGTACGCGTATACAGGATTTAGTTTCTAGTGGCTTAGTTTTTGTGATGGATAAACCAGTTAAAGCTAGCTATAAGGTACAATTAGGAGATGAAATTCAATGTGAAGTACCAGAAGATATAGATTTAGAAGTAAAGGCAGAAGATATTCCTTTAGATATACTTTATGAAGATGAAGATATTATTGTGATCAATAAGCCAAAAGGAATGGTGGTTCATCCTGCAGCTGGTAACCAAAGTGGTACTTTAGTAAATGCACTTTTATATCATTGTAAAGATTTATCTGGCATTAATGGTGTGATTCGACCAGGAATAGTACATCGAATTGACAAAGATACTACAGGCTGTATTGTGGCTTGCAAAAATGATCATTCCCATCATGAAATCGCAAATCAATTAGCGAATAAAACTTGTAAACGTACTTATGTAGGTATTGTAAAAGGAGTTATTCCACATAATGATGGTATAGTAGATGCTCCTATTGCCCGTGATACTAGGGATAGACAAAAGATGGCTGTTACTGATAAAAATGCCAGGAATGCCATAACACATTTTCATGTCCTAGAGCGCTTTTCTAAAGCGACTTATATGCAATTTCAATTAGAAACAGGTAGAACACATCAAATTCGTGTTCATATGAAATATATTAATCATCCTTTATTAGGGGATGAAAAATATGGAAAAAAATCAAAAGTTTTTGAAACACAGGGACAGGTGCTTCACGCAAGTGAATTGGAATTAATTCATCCTACAACGAAAAAACCTATGCATTTTTATGCACCAATACCGGAATATTTCGAAAATATTTTAGAGGCATTGAGAAAGGATAACGCTTGTGAAATCGATTAAATATCCTGTAACCTATCTAATTATAATCATTTGTATTCTTGTTTTCCTTTTTGTGAATTATTTACCACTTCTAACACCAATTGAAAATGCTATTCTTTTTGGTGCGTATTATAAAGCCTTTATTTCTGTTGGTGAATTGTGGCGTGTATTTACCTGTGGCTTTATTCATATTGATTTTTTTCACTTACTCATGAATATGTTTTCTCTTTATCATTTAGGTCGCTTTATGGAGAATAATTTTTCTAAAGTGAAATATTTATCCATATTATTCTTCTCGATTATAGGGGGATCATTATTTCAATTTATTCTAAAGGGAAATGGTTTAGCTGTTGGTATTTCGGGTGGTCTATATGGTTTATTAGCTGCTTATACCTATTTGGTTATTCGCATGAAGGTATATAAGAATCCTCTGATACGTTTAAATCTAATACAAACCTTTATGATTAATTTATATATTAATTTTATTCCTGGTGTTGCATATAGTGCGCATCTAGGAGGCTTCGTATTTGGTTTAATGATGATGGGTATATTAGATAAACATAATCAGCCTTCTTTAAAAAGAAATTATTTCTTTGCAACGATTATATTATTTTTGTTAACTATATATTTTTCTTATCAAAATCGTTTTATTCGAAAAGATGAATTATATTTAAAAACAGATTATCAAGTGCTTAAACAAGAATACGATTTGGGGCTTAAGGATTATGCGATAAGTATGGCTCATCGGTTAGATAATTTGTATAATATAGACGATATTAAATTAGAAATATTAATGAAGGAGTTACCATGATGACTAAACGAGAGGATGTTTTAAATTGGGATGAATATTTTATGGGCTTAGCACATTTAAGTGCTTTACGTTCTAAAGATCCTAGTACACAAGTAGGTGCTGCTATCGTTGATGAAAATCATCGCGTTGTTTCCGTTGGTTATAATGGATTTCCTAAAGGGTGTGATGATGAAATCTTCCCATGGGATAGAGAAGGTGATGTATTAAATACGAAATATGCCTTTGTTGTACATGCAGAACTCAATGCCATCCTCAGTTCGAAATGGCCAGTAAATGGCTGTACAATCTATGTTTCTTTATTCCCGTGTAATGAATGTGCTAAAGCGATTATTCAATCGGGTATAAATCGAGTCGTATATGAATCAGATAAATATGATGGTGTAGATACCAATATTGCGAGTAAACGTATGTTAAAAGCTGCCGGTGTTGAATTAGTGAAATTAGAAAATACAATTGCTTTACATGTAGAAAAGACAAAAAATCCTGAGCTCTAATCGTTCAGGATTTTTTCTGTATTCTTAAAATGCATTTTTGCGACATGTTGTAATTCTTCAATTCCATACTGATTGATGAATTCTATTGCGAAAAGGTCTACTTTATCACTTGCTCCTAGTGGGAAATCCAATTGATATTTTTCGTTCATCTTTTCCATTTCTTTTAAGAAGGCATAGCGAGCAATCATAGAGGAAGCAGCTACAGATAAATATTTACTTTCAGCTTTGGTTTCAAAATGGATATGATTTATGACTTTTCTTTCCTTTTGTAGATAGCGATAATACGATGTTTCTGGTGTAAATTGATCTACAATGATGAACTCTGGTAGTTCAACTTTTTTTTCTAGATTGATGAAAGCTTGGTTATGTAATTTTGCTTTAATTTGATTCATATTATTTGTAACATGAACTTCATTATATTTATCATTAGAAACAATCAATAAGCTATGCTTCAATTGTTGCATTAATATAGGAGCGACTTCTAATATCAACTTATCGGTAATCGCTTTTGAATCTTGAATTGGCAACGATTCTAAAGCCTTTACTTGCGTTGGATGAATATATGTAGCACATACACAAATAGGGCCAAAATAATCTCCTGTACCCACTTCATCGCTACCTGCTTGAGGATAGATATTCTTTCTACCTTCTTTTGGTTGATTGTCTACTATAGAAGCATCATATTTTGCGGCATAAATATATGCATCTTTACCTTGAAATACTGTTTTACCACTGTTGTAACAAGTGATGACACAATTTTCTAAACGTAATTGCCATTTCGCATATTGAGGTGCTATATGTGCATATTCATGAAAGAGGGAAAATAGCTTTTCTTCATCCTCTTTTTTTAGTAATAAAGTATAAACTTTCGCTTTTGTCATGATAATATTGTAGCACTGTCATTGATAAGTCATGAAGATAAGTTTATGATTATTGAGAAAGTAGAGATGATTTTATGTTTGCGATTAATGAAAGTTGGTTTATGTATATTAATATAGCGATACTCATCATGACCATTGTATTTGTCTTTTTAGGATATAAGAAGGGCTTTGTAAGGTCTATTGTATCTTTATTTACTTCTCTTATTGCGATGTATGTTGCATGGTTATTTTCAGGAATACTTGCTGAACATTTGCCAATATGGCCTGTTAATATTCATGCCTTAAATGGCACAGCTTTAGCAGAAGCAGCTAGGCGATATATAAATGAAATCTTTTGGTTTGTCGTATTAGTTATATTAGTTAGAATACTATTAACCTTTGTGAATTATTTATTGAAGTCATTAAAAGATATCCCGTTAATTGGTAAATTTGATTCTTTATTAGGGGGAGTTTTTGGAGTAGTGGAATCATGTATATGGATTTTTATTCTGTCTATTATTTTAGCTTTACCTGTATTTAAAAATGGAATGGATGTAAAGAATAATACAGTAATTGGACCTGTTTCTTCCATTTCTTCTGCTATCTTTTCACATGTATCCAATGAATTTAAGAATTCCGAAGCGATTGATTCCTTATTGGATGGTAAGTCACAAATATAATTAAATCAAAAAGAGAATTTAGAAAAATGGTTAGAAGAAAAAGGCTTCTTAGATGCAATTGATGCCTTAAATAATAAATCAAAATGAGTAAATTAGAACAAGCTTTAGAATTAAATACAATTATTGAAGAAGTTAGTCAACTAGCTTCTTTTTCCCTTGGTAAAAAGAGAATCCTAGCTTTAGAACCTAGTTATAAGCCACTAGTGATTAATCGCAATTTACTATATACAAAAGTGGATTTGCGTATTATACATAAAAATTTTCTTTGTCCTTTTTATGGGATGAAGGATTTAACGCTGGTCTTTTCTCAAGCGAAGAAGGGTAGTTTACTTAGTGCTACAGATATCAATGATGTAAAACAATTTTTATTAGGTATACAAGCTATTGTTCGTTTTTATGACTCCCTACAAGAAGTGAAATTGGAATATATTTCTGAATTATTTCAGTCTTTAATTGAATATCCGAAATTAATTCAACATATAGATCATTGTATAGATGATTATGGTGCTGTTTTAGATACGGCTTCAATGGAATTAAAAGGTATTCGACTATCCTTAAAGAAAGTAGATATGGAAATTACCCAAGCTGTGCAGCGGTTTATACAAACCCATAAGGATTCGGTTGTGGATGCGATTGTAGCTTATCGTAATGATCGGGCAGTCATTCTTGTGAAATCTTCGGATAAAAATCAATTTGGTGGATTAAGTTATGGGGAAAGTGCTTCTGGGCAAGCAAGTTATATTGAACCTGCTGCAGTATTACATTTAAATAATCGAAAGCAGGAGTTGTTATCAAAAGAAAAAGAAGAAATAGAAAGAGTATTGCGTCAGCTTTCAAATGAAATTGCAACAGTGAGTGATAGTCTACTTGCGAATTTAGATACAGTTTCTATATTGGATGAAATCTTCGCCAAGGCTTTATGGGGGCAAAAACATGACGCAGTATGTGCCGATATACAAAAAGGTAATGATTATATTTTAGTTAAGGCTAGACACCCTTTGATTGATCCGAAAAAAGTAGTAGCGAATACGTATCGTATCGCAGATGGGAAAAAGATGCTATTAATTACGGGTCCAAATACAGGTGGTAAAACGGTGTCTTTAAAAATATTAGGTTTATTTGTTTTGATGAGTTATTGTGGTATACCTGTTCCTGCAGAAGAAGCGCATTTACCTTTTTTTGATCAAGTATTTGAAGATATAGGAGATGATCAAAGTGTAATTTCTTCTTTGTCGAGTTTTAGTGCGCATATTCAAAAACAAGCCTATATTACGAATCATGCTACAGTAAATAGCTTAGTACTTTTGGATGAATTAGGTAGTGGAACAGATCCAAAAGAAGGGGAAAGTTTAGGTATAGCCTTATTAAATCATTTAAGAGAAATTGGATGTATAACGATTGTTACTACACACTTTTCTCGACTTAAGGCATACGGCAAAAGGCATGAGGATATTTTATTAGCGAGTGTACAATTTGATATGGATAAATTAATGCCTACTTATCGTTATATTCAAGGTCTTACTGGGCAATCTAATGCAATTAATGTTGCTAAACGTTATGGCTTACCTAAAGAAGTGATTAAATATGCACGCTTTTTAATGAAACAATCGGATAGTGAAGAGGATACATTAATTAGTAAATTAGAAGAACAATTGAATGAAGTAGAGGCGAATAATTTAAAATTGCAGGAACAATTAACTGCATTACAAAAAGAAAAAGATGAATTGCATAAACAAAAGATCCAATTTCAAAAGGAAAAAGATCTTTG
>JAFVFM010000271.1 GCA_017475415.1 Solobacterium sp. | reverse complement strand
CGGAAAAACAAAAAAATAAAGAAAACCCCATCTCACTAGAGATAGGGAATTCCCTACAATACTCTTCGATGGTGGGAGTATTTGTAAGTAATACTATTTATTGATGCTCACCTAATAGATTATTCCATTTTTCTAATAAAGCATCTTTCTTTTCAGCTAGTTCGCTTACTGGACGCTTTACCCACTTCATATCATTTGATGAAGGTAACCATGCATTTTCAGGTGTTTCATAATTTCTGTTTGTAAAACGCAATGTACCTTCCATATATTCAGCCATTCTTGTTTGACCTTCTGCAGAACATACATAATTTACTAATGCCTTAGCTGCTTCTGGATGTGGGCAGTCTTTTACAATTGCCATACCAGCCGCAAAAGCGGAAGTTCCATCTTCTGGATAACGTACTTCTGTTGTTTCTGAACCATTTTGGTTTAATTTAATCGCACCATCTTCATAAGTTAAACCAACAACATATTCACCATCATATACAGAGTTGAAGCAAGCACTTGATTTTTCTACAACCACTAAATTATCCATTAATTGGTTAATATAGTCCCATGCTTCATCCGTATCTACGCCATATACAGAGAAGATATTACATAAATTATTCCATGCCGCAGAGGAACTATTAGGATCCGATAGTACGATTTTACCTTTTAGTTTTGGATCTAAAAGATCTTTATAAGAACGTATATTTAAACCCAATTCTTTTTCTAATTCTGTATTTACACAGAAGCATACTGTAGATAAATGATCCATGCTATAGAGTCCATTCGGTGTTGAATATCCATCTAATGCTTCATCATTATAATCCGATACCCAAGCTTCAAATATATCTGCATATCGATCACCATCTGTATCCATTAAGCCACCCCAAGTAACATCACATTGTGGATTACCAGCTTCAGCTTTAATACGAGATGTATATTCACCAACACTACCTGTAACGATTTCTACTTCTACATCAGGATAAGCTTCATTGAAGCATGTTGTTAAAGCTTCTAAGTCAAACTCTGTCATAGAAGAATAAAGAACTACAGTATCTCCAATTTCATCTCCTGCTGTTTCCTCTTCAGCAGTTTCTTCTTCTGTTGTCTCTACAACTTCTTCTTGTTTTTCCTCCTTCTTTTCTTCCACCTTTTGTGTTTCCTCTTTCGCAGGACTACTACATGCAACTGTTAATATGCACATAAATAATGCGACCACAAAACTCAATACTTTTTTCACTATTTTTCCCTCCTTATCCTATTTCAAAAACAGTGTTTTTATATTTTTACATCTTCAGATTTGCTCAAGGCCATATATACAAATAAGGAAATGGCTGTAATGATGGTTAGTATAGCCGCAAATGCAGCTGCTGTACCATATTCCCCACGTCCAATATAGATATATGCCTGCATGGTTAGCGTTGTCGTTTTATTACTATATAAGATAACTGAACTGGATAATTCCGTTACTATAGCCACCCAACTCAATATCGCGCCACTCAATATTCCACTCGACATCATTGGTACAGTAATTCTAGAAAAGGTTTTCGATTTAGAAGAACCTAAACTAATCGCAGCTTCTTCTATACTCATCGGAATCTGTTGTAATGTAGCTGTTGCCGAGCGTATGGTATAGGGCATCCTTCGTATGATGAAGGAAAGAACCATAATGGCCATTGTACCAGTTAGTGCTAAAGGCTTTGAACCATAGGCAATCAACAATGAAATACCAATAACTGCACCTGGCATGATATATGGGAGCATCGCGATTGTATCGATGGAATGGCTTAATATACTACTCCGTCTAACCACTACATAGGCAATTAATACAGAAAGTAAGATGATAGCGATTAGTGCAATCGCACCCATGATGACTGTGTTATAAGTAGATAAGAATAATTTCTTTTTGATTGCGAGACGATAATTATCTAATGAGAAGCCTGGTTTAAATACAGAACCCTTACTATTTCTAAAAGATAAATAAATGATATATAACTGTGGTAATACAGCTAAACCACATAATAGATACGAATATAAATGCATGAAGAACCCTTGTATTCCCTTAGCCTTTTTCTTATCAATCGGATGCAATGCATTAATCGAAAATGCAAATTTGGATGTTGCATATTTTTGAATGAAGAAGAAGACCGCAGTAATCACTACAGCAATTACCGATAGAGCTGCTGCGAAATAATAATTCGATCCATTTTCACCTAAATATTCGTTATATAAAAGTACCGGGAATGTTTTATAGCCTTCACCAAGTATAGTTGGTGCACCGAAGTCTGCAAATGTCCGCATAAATACCATAAGTGATGCTGCAAGAATTGTAGGCATAGATAATTGCATAACGACATTGAATAATCTTTTTATGCCTGTACATCCTAGATTTTCAGAAGCTTCCATTAAGGTATTATCTATATTTCTAAATGCCCCATTCATATAGATAAATACAAGTGGAAAGAATTTTAATGTTTGTGTAAACACAATGCCACCGAACCCATAAATAGAGGGCAGGGTAATGCCAAGAGCTGCTTTACAAAATTTTGTAATCACACCCGCTCTCCCCAAAAGCATTACCCAAGAATATGCCCCTAGAAATGGTGCAGACATACTGCAGAGAATAGCAATAACGAATATCAACTTTGAACCTTTCAAACGATAGAAGGTATAAAAATACGATAAAGGAATACCCAATAATAAGGTTAATAATGTAACGGTTATCGTGATTTTAAAACTATTAAATATCGTCTGATAATGATGTTTATTTTCAAAGAATTTTTGGAATTGTTCTAAAGAGAATCTACCATCTTCCATAATTACAGATTGTTTAATAATTCCTAATAATGGATAAACAAGGAAGAGAATAAACAATATGATTATTCCTATTTGAACAAATAGCCAACCATCTATTTTTTTCTTAGCCATAGTTCACCTCTTATTCATCCTCATTACTTTGTGCATTATCATTACGTACACCATGTAATAGATTCTTATTTCCCTCAGCGTCGAAGACATTGATTTTTTCTGTATTCAATTTCAAATAGATTTCGGTTTGTGGTTCGATAATTTTATCGATTGAAGATTCTTGAATAATCTCAATTTTTTCTCCGCTTTCTAAATGAGCGAAATAATGTGTATTTAATCCCAAGAAAACACAATCATCTACAATAGCCTTTATGCCATCTGTTCCATTTTTTTGAATCAAGAATTCTTCAGGACGAATGGATAAAGTAATTACTTGCGTCTTTTGATATTTCTTTTGAATATTATCCATTTCAACGCGATAGCCACCTGGTGCTTCGATATATGTTTTTTCATTTTCCGCAATGAGTGTACCTTTTAATACATTTGTTCTACCAATAAATGTAGCGACAAATAGATTCGCAGGTCTTTGGTAAATATCCTTAGGTGTACCAATATGTTGAATCACACCCGCATTCATTACCGCAATACGATCTGATACAGCCATAGCTTCTTCTTGATCATGCGTTACATATACACAAGTTATGCCTACACTATTTTGAATATTCTTAATGACTGTACGCATTTCTACACGTAATTTAGCATCCAGGTTAGATAAAGGCTCATCCATCAATAACACATCTGGTGTAATCGCTAAGGCACGTGCTAAGGCAACGCGTTGTTGTTGACCACCAGAAAGCCTTT
>JAFVFM010000270.1 GCA_017475415.1 Solobacterium sp. | reverse complement strand
GAAATTATTGATTTATTAAGGCAAAGAAGTAGACCATATTTATTTTCTAATTCTGTAGCTCCAGCAATTGTAGGAGCAGGCATAGAATTATTTAAAATGTTAGAAGAAAGTACAAATTTAAGAGATCATTTAGAAGAAATTACAACCTATTATCGTAATCGCTTAAAGGAAGAAGGTTTCGAGATTATTGAAGGTACACATCCATGTGTTCCAATTATGTTTTATGACGAAAAAATTACAGCTGAATTTGCGCGTCGCATGGTAGAAAAGGGTGTGTATGTTGTAGCCTTTTCTTATCCTGTTGTACCAAAAGGTAAGGCGAGAATACGTACACAATTATGCGCAAATCATACCAAAGAGGATTTGGATTTTGCGATTGAATGTTTTAAAGAAGTAAGAAAGGAAATGGGTTTAGCATGAAAACATTAAGTGAAGTAAAGAAGTTTATCAAAGACCATCATGTACGTTTTATTGATTTCAAAATGATTGATTTAAAAGGTAGATGGAAACATTTAACTATTCCAGCAGAAAATCTAGATGCCGACATGATGAAATATGGCATTGGTTTTGATGGCTCAAATTATGGCTATGCAGAAGTAAAGAAAAGCGATATGGTTTTCATTCCCGATTTATCTTCTGCTGTGCTGGATCCTTTTACAGAAGAAATTACATTAACCATGTTGGGTGATGTAATGGTCATTGAAGAAAAAGAGAATTTACCATTTAATCAATATCCACGTAATGTAGCCCGTGCTGCTTTAGCCTATATGAAGAAAAGTAAAGTGGCAGATGAAATGATTATTGGGCCAGAATATGAATTTCATGTATTCGATGGTATTTCGCGTAAGATTAGTCCAAATGAATGTTTCTATCGCTTAGAAAGTGAAGAGTCTTATTGGAGTAGTGGAAATGAATATAGCCATGGCTATCATAATCAATTTAATACTGGTTATCATGCTGACATACCGAATGATGATACTTTTGATTTACGTAATGAAATCTGTAAACATCTAGATGAATTTGGCGTAAAGGTGAAATATCATCATCATGAAGTTGGTGGTTCAGGCCAATTAGAAATAGAAGTAGCACTAGGAGAAATGTTAAAGCTAGCAGATGATACTATGGCTGCGAAATATATCATTAAAAATACAGCGAAATTAAATGGTTATACAGCTACTCTTATGCCTAAACCAATTTATGGTGAAGCTGGTAATGGTATGCATGTACATATGTTATTAAAGAAGAATGGTAAGCCAATTTTCTATGATGAAAAGGGTTATGGTGGCTTAAGTAAAACAGCGATGTATTTTATTGGCGGCTTATTAAAACATGTGAAGGCCTTATGTGCATTTACGAATCCTTCTACCAATTCCTATAAACGCTTATTACCTGGATTTGAAGCACCTGTAACCATAGGTTATGCTTTAGCGAATCGTAGCTCAGTTATCCGTATTCCGAGTTATGCAAAATCACCTGAAGCTAAGCGTTTTGAATTAAGAAGTCCAGATGCGACGTGTAATCCATATTTCGCTTATGCAGCAATTCTTATGGCAGGGCTAGATGGCATAAAGAATAAAATTGATCCAAAAGAGTATAATTGGGGTCCATTTGATTTTAATTTATTCGAACTATCGGATGAGGAAAAAGCACAATTAGAGCATTTACCAAGAAGTTTAGAAGAAGCTATAGTAGCATTGGAAGAGGATCATGCATTCTTGATGGAAGGAAATGTATTTCCTAAAGAATTAATACATACATGGATTCAAGCATTGAAGAAAGATGCTGCCTATGTAAAGAATATTCCTCATCCAGCAGAATTTGATCTATATTATGATCTATAAAGAGGGCAAAATGAGAATAAAGAAAGTACTAATTTACCAATCTAAAGATGAAGAAGATTATCATAAGGCGATATCACTTCTTGAAGAAGCTTCTATTGATCATGAGGTGTGGCAAAGTAAAGAACCACCACTTGCGAGTTGTGGTGTGAAGGTGGATGTGCGTTCCTTTCTGAAAAAGGAACCCATTAAAAAAGTTATTTATCGCATTGAAGTAAAAAAGGAAGATGAAGAAAAGGCTCTAGCTATATTGAATGGTAAAGTAAGGAAAAAAGAGAATTATGGGTTATAGAAATGGCTTACGGTCATTTCTTTCCCTTTTATATAAGAAAGTAGGCATAAGATGAAACTTGTATTAAAACATAAGGGAAGTAATGAGATACTTAAGGTGGAAATAGCGAAAGAAAGATTGGAAAAAGAAAGTGATTATTTAGAATCTAAAATTGAATTGTCTAAAATAGGCTGGGCAATGAAGTTGGTAAAAGAGGCCTTTGTGAAAGAGGAAATATTAAAAAGTACATCAATTACAGACTTTCAGTTATCGGATTATGATCGAAGGTTATTTGACGAGCGTTTAAAAGAAGAAAAAGATAAAATGGTCTTTGTGGAAGTGATAGAAGAAGATGAAGAATAAATTAAAAGAGAAGATTGAAAAGGGAGAAAAGGTCTTAGGTACATTTATTTGGATGGGTGGAGCCTCGACTGTAGAAGCTTTAGGCTATACCGATATAGACTTTGTGATTGTAGATAATGAGCATGGTCCCTTTGGCGTGGAATCTACACAAGAAATGTTTCGTGTAGCGGATTTAAGCGATATGACAGCTTGTGTACGCATTACCGATATTACACGCACAAATGTATTAAAACAATTGGATATTGGTGCAGAGGCAATCATCGTGCCAGATATCAAAACAGTAAAAGAAATAAAAGATTTGATTCGCTATGCGAAATATTATCCTATGGGTGAGCGTGGTGTAGCTTTCGCAAGAAAAGCAGGCTATGGCTATGCAGATTTCACACAACATGGCTTACAAGAATATTTTGATACATGCAATGAAGAAACCTTACTTATTCCACAATGTGAAACAAAAGAATGTGCTGAGAATATTGAAGAAATAGTAGCCTTAGATGGTGTGGATGGTATCTTTATTGGACCTTATGATTTATCGGCTAGTTTAGGAGCACCAGGCGATTTTGATAGTCCATTATTCCAGGAAACATTTCATCATGTATGTGATGTCGTTAAAAAGGCAGGGAAGTGTTTGATGATATTTACTTTTTCTAAAGAAGAAGCGAAGAAGTATTTTGATATGGGAGCGAATGCAGTGGTTTATTCTTCCGATGTAAATATTATGGTGGATGCTTTTAAAGAGCATATCAAAGAAATCAAATAAAAAAGACAAGCAATCTAATGGATATCTTGTCTTTGTATAAGTTGTATATAATCATTTCGTATATCAAGAATGGGGATGCTTTGTGCTAAAGATAGCAAGGCATCCTTTTTGAAAGGGATATGGTGTAATTTTGATTGCAAAGTATCGATTACATCAGGATATAAG
>JAFVFM010000269.1 GCA_017475415.1 Solobacterium sp. | reverse complement strand
CTTATCTAAGAAATTCATGGTTCAGATAATTCCTACTGCTATATTTTTGATGATTTATTTATACAAGACGGATAGTATTTGCATGGAATCATTTGGAAGTGCAAAAGCAGGGTATTGGTTTACATTGGCATTGTTTACATTTTTCTTTTTTATAGTGTTATTATTTATACCAGTAACAAGTGTATCAAAAGTAAGGCTTTACAGGATGTGTTATTGATCGGCATTGCATTGTGTTCCGCTTTTGTATATCCTTTTATACCAAATATATACGTAGGGGGGGGGATTTGAAAGAACTACTTGGGTGTGTACAATGGCGGTATTTTTTCTTTTTCTTATTCGGAACTTTAGCGAGGAAGTATTTTGATAAGTTTAAGACAGTATTAAATTCTTCATTGTTTATGGCTTTAACCATTGTTGCTTTCTTTGCGATGGTTCTGTTTAATGATACTATTGATCTTATGTTTGTACATTGGATTTATATTTCGTTTGTTTTGTATGGTTTGTTAGGTGTGATTCTTATTTTTGCATTCTTTTATAAGAATGAGAATTCTTTTAAGAAAGAGAAACAGATTGGACGGATACTGCAATATGTAGGGCGTAGAACATTGGACATCTATTTATTGCATTTTTTCTTTCTTCCCCGGCATCTTGATTTTTTAGGGAGTATCTTTTTACGGTATAATAATCCGGTAGTGGAGTTTTTTGTTTCGCTATTATTGGCGATAATGGTTATTGGTATATGCTTAGTCATTAGTAATGTGATCCGATTGAGTCCGATGTTAGGGAAGATCTTATTCGGAGTAAATACAAAGACAGAGGAATTTTTGAAAAGATGAAACTTCGTATATTTATTTCAATGCATTATATGGAACTCGGTGGGGCGGAGATAAGCCTTATCGGATTATTGCAAGCCATTGATTATAAAAAATATGATGTAGATCTGTTTATACATTCCCATCAAGGAGAGTTGATGAGGTTTATTCCTGAAGAAGTTAATCTTCTTGAGGAAATCCCTGCATATTCTATGATAGAAAAGCCTGTTAAAGAAGTATTCAAAAAAGGTTTCTTTCTTATTGCATCAGCCAGAATTATTGCGAAGATAAAGACAAAAATCTATTTGATGAAAAAGAATCATCCTAATAACTCTATAGCGGTGTTCCAATATGTAGGAAATGCAGTAACTCCTGTTCTTCCGTCATTAAAGAAATACGGCAATTACGATTTGGCAATCAGTTTTCTAACTCCGCACAACATTGTATTGGATAAAGTTTCGGCGAAGAAAAAGATTGCGTGGATACATACTGATTATTCTTTTGTGGATGTCAATCCAAAGATAGAATTGCCGATATGGTCTGAATATAATAATATTGTTTCCATATCACCTGATGTAAGCAAGTCTTTTCTTAAGGTTTTTCCTTCTTTAAAGGATAAGATTGTAGAAATAGAGAATATTCTTTCTCCTGCTTTTGTCCGATCAAGAGCAGAAGAATTTGATGCAAAGGAAGATTTATCCCGTTACGTAGAGGTAGGAGAAGAATAGTTAT
>JAFVFM010000268.1 GCA_017475415.1 Solobacterium sp. | reverse complement strand
AGGAGGTGAAAGAAGTACACATTCACGATTCAATTCTAACAAGATGTCGAGCCTGGTAGACACTAAATACCAGGATAGAAAGGAAGCGTATATACAAATTGACCGTCAATTTGATGAGCCAATTTATATATACCAGGAGGCGAAATCATGGCAAACCAAATTACCAATTATAAATGCCTAGCCTGCGCAGGTCCTTTACATTTTGATCCAGATACACAATTGCTCAAATGCGATCATTGTGCTTCCACTTTTCCCGTTGCTGAAATAGAAGAACTCTATGCTGAAACAAATGCAGCCGCAATAGAAAATGAATATGAAGTAGATGAAGCTTTACAATGGACAGAGGAAGAGGCTAAATCTTTACGTGCTTATTCCTGTCCTTCTTGTGGTGCAAATTTAATCTATGGTGCAAATACTGTAGCAGATACTTGTCCATATTGTGCAAACAACACCATTGTCCCTTCACAATTAGAAGGTGCTTTAAAACCAGACTACATTATCCCTTTTAAATTAAAAAAAGATGAGGCTGTAAGAAAACTTTCTTCCTACTATAAAGGAAAACCTTTATTACCTTCAACATTTAAACAAAATAACCATATTGAAGAAATTAAAGGAATTTATGTTCCCTTTTGGCTTTATGATGGCGAAGCACAAGTAGATATACGTTATGATGCCACAAGAAGCCATAATTCAAGGCGTGGCGATTATCTTATCACAAAAACAGACCATTATGACTTAGATCGCAAAGGAACTATTTCCTTCAAAATGGTACCAGCAGATGCAGCTAGTAAAATGGATGATGCTTTAATGGATAGCTTAGAACCATTTGATTATAAAGATCTTGTACCATTTGAAATGAGTTATTTACCTGGTTATCTAGCAGATAAATATGATGTGAGTGCCGAAAATAACGCAAGACGTGCTGAGGCAAGAATGCGTAATAGCGCAATAGAAGCCATAGATGAAACAACTATGGGCTATGAGTCTATTGTAAAGACGCACGCAAGAGTGGATATCATACCAGATAAAGTACATTATGTATTTATTCCAATTTGGTATCTAGTTACAAAATGGAAAGATAATACCTATGTATTTGCGATGAATGGACAAACCGGTAAATTCATTGGTGACTTACCAGTTGACTATACAAAATTCTGGTTATATTTCGCCATTATGACTATTATTGGTATTGCCTTATTATGGTTCCTCTTATTTGGAGGTGTATTATGAAAAAGCTTTTGATTAGTATTTATACCTTTATTCTTTTCATCTTCTCCTTTCTTCCTATTTATGCCACAAATGAAGAATATGTAAGAGATGATTACGGATTAATGGATAGTAGTGCAATAAGCGAATTAAATGAAGCCGCAAAAGCTTATTCTTTAGAACATGAAGTAGGCATCTATATCCGTGTATATCCAAGTATACCTAACGACATTGACCCTGCTAAATATGCTGAACAAGTTTATGCAGAAGAAGGCTTAGGAGAAAACACTGATGGCAATATGATTCTTCTTATATTATCTATGGATAATCGCCAATATCGCTATGTAGCTCATGGCGATAAGGCAAATTCTGCATTCACCGATTATGGTAAACAAGAATTAGACGCCTATGTTGTACCACCTTTAAGAGAAAATCAATATCATGAAGGCTTTAATCAATTCATTGAACAATGTGATCGTTATTTAGATTTATATGAAGAAGGTACACCAATAGATATTCCTATTATTGATCAACAAAAAAGAGAAGAGACAGCTAACGCTCTTAAAACAGGTGCTACATTAGGCTTACCACCTTTAGTATCTATTCTTACGATGCTAGGATTAAAGGCTAGAAATAAAAATGTCGCCTTAGCGACAAAAGCTACTGGTTATATTCCTAAAGATGGAATTCATATCACTACACAAAGAGATCGCTTTTCTCATTCAACAGAAACAAGCATCTATTCACCAATTAATAATGACCGCTCTTCTGGTGGAGGTGGAGGTACAACTATAAATAGTGGTGGTTTCTCTTCCCATGGCGGAGGTTTCTAAAGGGCTACGGCCCTTTTTATATTCTTCTTTTCGCTATCGCTATGCCATCACCTATTTCACTATAGAAATCTACATCAAAGCGTTCATCTACGAATAAGGCTTCTTTAAAGCGTTTTATTTTTCTTGTCATTTGTAAAGTACTACGGTTATGCGATAAAGAAGGGTCTTCCACAATACCATGAAAGTTTAGATTATCAAACACAAATACAGAACCTTTTCTTGTATTCACCATAAAGTGTTCCATATAACGTTTATATTGTGACTTGGCTGCATCTACAAAAACCAAATCATATATCTTATCTGTTTCATATTCTATCGCATCAACTAAATGACAATGAATTCTATCAGCCAAACCTAAATCTTTGATATTTTGTATTGCCATTTCATACATTTCTCGATTTACTTCTAATGTATCAATTTGCATATCCCAACGTATATTCGCCATCTGTATTGCACTATGGCCTACTGCTGTTCCTAATTCCAATATATTTTGTATATCCTCATGTTTTTGGATGTAGTCCAACAAGAATAACAAACCATCATCTTTCATAATGGGTATATGTTTTTCTCTCGCGTAATCATGTATCTTATCTATATTTTTCATAGTCTCTATTATACGCAAAGAAAAAGACTCTTTCGAGCCCTATTTCTTTGTGAAAGTTATCCATGTACCATCACTAGCAATCCAGCGATCTTCACCTATGCGATACCAAGTATATGTATCATCTTTACTTTCTTCTAATACTTCAAATGTTTCTCCACCCGTTGCAGCACCTACTATCTCTGCATCAGTACTTGGAGCAGAACGAATATTTAAAGATATATCATCCCTTACTTTCGCTTCGCCTAATACTTTATTTTCTTCCACTACTTCTGGCGTAGCTTCTGCAGTTGGTGTTGGTGTTGGTGTATTGATTGCTGGAGTAGCTTGTATTACTTCATTTTGTGTCTTGTTACGATTCAATAAGAACAATAATAACCAAGCTAATAGCGCCACAATCGCAATCAACATCGCTACTCTAGCCATATTAATCTTACGCTTAGGTATTTTTCTTGTTGTATATTCTTCAAAACGTGTGCGTTTTCTATCATCTAAATCATGATCTACTATTTCTTCTTGAACATGAAGCTTTCGTGTATGCTTAAGCCTATTCCCTACTTTCATCGATTGCGATGGATTTCGATTATCCTCATTTACTCTAGAACGTGGTCGTAAGACTTCTCTTGTGGAGAAATCTATACCTGTTGGATTCGTATCACTAATGAGTTCTTCCTCAAAATCAACTACTTCTATACCGCCACTAAAGTCTTCTGTTTCTTCAATGACAGGTTTTTCCTTCACCTTTGGTTCATCTTTTAAATCAGTAAGTGTAGCTTTAATTGTATCTTCAACCTCTTCTTTTACAACAGGTATCTCTTCTGTCTTTTGACCATTATCTTCTAGTTTTGTACCCAAATCAATGATTTCAAAATCATCTAAATTTGCCCCATTCTCAATAGGCTCTTCTTTTTTACTTGTTTCTTCTGTATTTAGTGGTGCAGTATTATCTGTGGTTTCTTGTATTTTCGCCATCATAGCTAAGAATTTATCTAAGCTTAGACCTGTATGATTAATTTTTGCTTTCGCTGTTGTTAATAAAGAAGTTACTTCATCTTCTGTTAGATATAATTTCTTAGCAATTTCATTTATACTCAAACGATCATGGAAATATAAAGCAGAAACAACACGCTCTGCCTTTGGCAAATTATCGAATATATGCAAAATCATTCGTCTACATTGTGATTCTGTATACGGAATATCTAAAGCTGGTTTTTCATCTTCTTTTGTGTAAGGGACAATTCTCACCATGCTTTCTTGTATTGGAATAAGCTTTAATATTGTCGTATCCCTCAACATTGTTCTATACCAATCTTCAAAAGAATTGGCTTCCAAACTAGAAGATAATTCATGCATCATCTTTAATAATAAAGAAGATGTATTCTTCTTTGCTTCCTCTACATTCCCTAAATATAATTGACTACGAAAAACAATATCGTTGCCAAATAATTTTACAATTTCCTTTTT
>JAFVFM010000267.1 GCA_017475415.1 Solobacterium sp. | reverse complement strand
TTATATAAGGGTAGAAGTATTGAAGCATCTGTTGAAGATGGTCAAAAAGTATCTTTCTCGGCAATTTTCGATGCTCAATTCACTACATTAATTGCTGCATTAATTATGTACATTTGGGGTAATGGTGCAGTTAAAGGCTTCGCTACAATGTTAATTATTACAGTAGTAATGACCCTATTACTCAATGTTGCAGTATCTAGATGGTTATTACGACTACTTGTAAATAGTGGAATTGCTGATGGTAAGCCTGAATGGTTTGGCGTAAAGAGAGATCAAGTTCCTAACTTAAAGAAGGGCGAAAAACAATTCTATACGGGAACTAAAGGATTCGATTATGTTGGTAAGGCGAAATATTTCTTATATACTGTTGCGGCAGTATTTGGCTTAGCTTTAATTATGGGTATTGTGAATACAGTACAAGGTAATGGCTTTATTAACTTAGGTATAGATTTCTCTTCTGGTACGAAATTAACAATCGAAAACGTACCTAGTGAAGAATTTGATAAGATTGATACAACCTTAAAAGAAATTGGCTTATCTAACTTCAAATATCAAACATCTCAAGATGGAACAGTATTTGCGACAAGTAAGACAGTTTTAGATGCAGATCAATTAGAACAAGTTACAAATACATTTAAGACAAATTTCTCTGATGAAGTTGAAGTTACGGATAATATTGTTACACCAATCGTTGGTAGAGATTTAGTGCGTAATGCAATCATCCTAACCTTAGTTGCTTGGGTTGTAATGATGTTATATGTAACCTTCCGTTATGAATGGGATTATGCGGCAGGTTGTATTACAGCCTTAATACATGACGTATTAATTGTTATTGCAGTATTCTGTATTTTCCGTTTAGAAGTGAATACAGAATTGATTTCTGTCTTATTAACAGTTATTGGTTATTCGATTAATAACTCTATTGTTGTCTTTGACCGTGTAAGAGAAATGATGGCTGAAGAAAAGGCTAATTTAAATGGTGATGACTATAATCGTATTGTGAATAAGAGCTTAGATGCAACAATTAAGATGTCTATCTATAGTTCAATTTCTACTTTATTACCTGTTATCTTCTTACTCTTTATGGGATCTGAAGCAATCTTTACCTTCGTCTTTGCGATGTTAGTAGGATTAATTGCAGGTACATTCTCTTCTTTATTCATCGCACCAACTGTATGGCGCTACTTACGTATGAAATTTAAGAAGGATAATGTAAAAAAGACAAAGAAAAAGGCTGAGAAAAAAGAAGCTTTAGATGAATTTACAATCAAAGGTATTAATGCTTAAAATGAAGAAAAGGTTCTAAAATTTAGAATCTTTTTTTTAGGCATATTTGCTGAAGAATGAATTGATTTTGATACAATAAATATGTTTATGAAAAAGATTGAATGCATACAAATAAATGGAGAAGAAGTCGAAAAGAAATATACAGTAAAGCCATTGGTAGCGAAAGTATTATCTTATTGTGCTTATTCGGATGAACAAATAGAGGATTTACTTACTGAGACAATCCATTTGCAAACAAGTGAAGCAAAGTGCATACTCGATGCAGCAAAGCGTATTATGTTAGCGAAGGAAAAAAAGGAAAAAGTTTTTATTGCAGGTGACTATGATGCTGATGGAATATGTGCTACTACAATCATGAAGATGACATTAAATCATTTACAGATTAAAAATGGATATTATATTCCTGATCGATTAAAAGACCATTATGGTTTATCAAGTGAGATAGTTAAGAAAGCTTTTGGGAAAGGATATCGTTTAATTATTACTGTAGATAATGGTGTTTCTTGTTTTGAGGCTATTGCTGAGGCAAAGCGATTAGGAATGGATGTTATTGTTACAGACCACCATCTGATAGGTGAAGATTGTGGGGCAGATATACTTGTTCATCCATCTCTAATGGAAGAAAGATTTGCTTATCTATGTGGTGCTGGTGTCGCTTATGAATTAAGTAGATTATTAATAGGCGATAGGGATGACTTGTGTGCTTTAGCTAGTGTCGCTTCTATTGGGGATGTTATGCCTTTATGGAAGGAAACTAGAGCGATTGTGAAAAAGGGATTACAAATACTAAATACTAGCCATAAACCGCTTTCTCTTTATTCTTTAGCACCAGAAAGAGAAAAGCATATAACAGCGGATACAATAGGTTTCTATATTGCGCCAAAATTGAATAGCTTTGGTCGTTTAGCAGAATTAGCCAATGCCAATAATGCACCTAAATATCTTCTTTTAACCAAAAAAGAAGAAATAGAACATGTTATTTTCGATATCAATCATTTAAATGATGTAAGAAAGCATTTAGCAGAAAAACAATTCAAACAAATGAAGGATAAGGTGGAAGAGGAAGCTTTTATCATACAATATGATGAATCTTTTCATGAGGGTATCAATGGCTTAGCTGCTGCGAAATTAATGAGGGAATTTGGACGTCCTGCTTTAGTCTTATCGAAAAATGGAGATATGTTAAAAGGTAGTGCCCGTACAATAGAAGGATTACATTTAAAGGATTTCTTATTGAGCTTTCCTTATGTCAGTGGCGGTGGGCATGAATTAGCTGCTGGTATTAGTCTTAAAGCAGAAGATTTTGAGAAATTCTATCATGATGTTCAAGAGAAAATGCAAAAAGAGTATCCAAATGGAATTCAAAAAATAGATTCAGCGATTATACTTGAACCGGAGGATATTTCCTTAGAAGCAATTATGGAATTAAGTAGACTAGAGCCGTACCCAAAGGAAATCAAGGATGTATATTTCGCAATAAAAAATATGAATAGTATTGTACAAGACTATGAAAAGGTAAGAAAATATCGTATTCCGATTGCAGAAGGATATTTAGAGGCAATTATTTTTAAGAATAGTGCTTTATATAAAAGTGGTAGGTTTGATGAATTAAAAGAAAATGATTATTTTATTGGTCATTTAACAATTAATCGTTTTAATGGTACAGTAAGTGCTCAAATGATGATAGAAAATATCAAAGGAGGAAGTGAAGCATGAAGATTTATGGAAGTGAAATGTGCCCAGATTGTGTGGCATGCAAAAAGAATTTTGATCATTATGGAATAGAGTATGATTTTATTGATATCAATTTATCTTTAAGAGATTTAAAACAATTTTTAATTTATCGTGATCATGACCATGTATTCAATCATTGTAAAGAAATCAATGATATTGGATTACCTGCTTTAGTTATGGATGATGATTCTATTTCATTGGATTGGGAAGGCCTGCTAAAGGAAAAAGGCTTAACTATATTAGAGGAAGAAGAAACTGTTGAAGCTTGCAGTTTGGATAGAAAAGGTTGTTAAGTTAGTAAAAGATTTTGTATAATATTTTTATCATTTGTGGAGGAAGAAGGCATGTCATTAAATTTAGAAGAGTATATTGCATCATATCAAGATTTTCCAAAAGAAGGTATTTTATTTCGTGATGTAACACCAATTATGAAACATCCGGAAGCATTCAAAGAAGTAATGCGCCAATTTGCGGAATTCGCAAGAGAAAATAATGTTAATTTAATTGCTGGACCAGAAAGCAGAGGCTTTATTTTTGGTATGCCACTTGCTCAAGAATTAGGTGTTGGATTTGTGCCAATTCGCAAACCAGGCAAACTTCCAGGTGAATTAGTAAGCTGTAAATATGATTTAGAATATGGTTCTAATGAAATCTTCATGCAAAAAGGGTCAGTAGAAAAAGGAGATCGCGTTCTTGTTGTAGATGATTTATTAGCGACTGGCGGTACTGCAAAAGCTGCCGCAAAGTTAATTGAAGAATTAGGAGGCGAAGTCGCTGGCTTTGCGTTTGTGATTGAATTATTTGGAAATGGTATGGAAGGAAAAAAAGTACTTAGTGATTATAAAGTATGTAGTCTATTAAGCCTTTCTGATCAATAAAGAAACGCGAAGAGTAATCTTCGTTTTTTCTTAAAGGAGTAAATATGGCAGCACATTTTAATCCAGGTGTAGAAGATGTAATGCAGGAAGCAAAATCCTATATTACAGATAAGAATAGCCTAGCGATGATTGAGAAGGCAGCAAATTATGCTGCTGAAAAACACGCTGGGCAATTTCGTCGTAGTGGCGAGCCTTATTTTATTCACTTGGTAAATGTTGCCTACATCTTAGCTACATTAAGGGTTGGACCACAAACCATAGCAGCTGGATTTTTACATGATACGATAGAAGATTGTGGTATCAGTCATGAAGAATTAAGCACAGAATTTGATGCGGAAGTGGCAGACTTAGTAGAAGCTGTTACGAAGATTGGTAGTTTGGAATATAAAGGGAAAAATGATCCAGAATACCAAGCAGCTAATCATCGTAAAATATTTATTGCCATGGCTAAGGATGTGCGCGTTATTTTAATTAAATTAGTCGATCGTTTACATAATATGCGCACTCTACAATATCAACCAGAAGCTTCACAAAAGCGTATTAGTGCTGAAACATTGGATGTTTATGCACCTATTGCGCATCGCTTAGGTATTAGCACAATTAAGAATGAATTAGAAGATATTAGCTTTAGTTATTTAAATAAAGAAGAATATCATCGTATAGCTAACCTAGTGGAAGCGAAGAAAACAGAGCGTGATCAAGCTGTAAATAAAATGATTGATGATATTTCTCTTATGCTAAAAGAGAATGGGATTGATTTTCGTATCTTTGGTAGGAGTAAACATCTTTATTCCATCTACAATAAGATGGTAAAAAAACATAAGCGCTTTGAAGAAATATTAGATTTATTAGCGATTCGTATTGTCACAAAAACAGAATTAAACTGTTATGAAATATTAGGTTATATACATGCCAAATATAAACCTATTCCAGGTCGTTTAAAGGATTATATTGCTGTACCAAAACCGAATATGTATCAATCTTTACACACAACAATCATTGGTGAAGATGGTAAGATTTTTGAGGTACAAATCCGT